>NZ_FVZC01000007.1:0-300000 GCF_900166585.1 Mesobacillus jeotgali
GGAGCTGACTGATACTAATCGTTCGAGGACTTAACCAAAAACGAAAAGCAAAGGCTAGGAGCCGGAGCTGGACAATGATCATTCGTTCTTCTTGAATTCTTCTTACAACATTATCTAGTTTTGAGGGCGCAAAAAACCTCAAACCAAATAGTCTGGTGGCGATGGCGAGAAGGTCACACCCGTTCCCATACCGAACACGGAAGTTAAGCTTCTCAGCGCCGATGGTAGTTGGGGGTTTCCCCCTGTGAGAGTAGGACGCCGCCGGGCAAAAAAAAGAACAGCTGTAATGGCTGTTCTTTTTTTGTAAATAATTTTAATTGTTTAAATCATATAGGCCGGGAGCATGCTCATTTGGCATTTCTGGCATTTCAGGCACCGGATAGCCTTTTGGAGGTTCAATTACCGACAAATCGCCGCCGTTTCTGCTTGGGGATTGTCCCTGAAAGATTTCCCCAATCCTTGTATCATCCAGACGGAAATTGAATTGTGCATTATGAAAGCCCATATCAACATATTTGCGGCACTCTGGATACTTATTTAAATCATAATTTGGAATCGGGAACATTTTGCCCCAATCTACGCCAAGCGTTTCCAGAGCTTTAGCAAAAGCGTTTTGGTGGGCATTGTCCCTGACAATTAGGAAAGCGATAGTTTCCCTTAAAGTCTTATTATCGCTCATTTCGTAAATCCTTGATTTTTGAAGGACACCAGTTGATTCTAATACAACATTATTTAAGAGGTTTGCCGCTAAGTTTCCGTGGTCATATACCCATGATCCATTCCAAGGGTTGCCGCCTGCATCGACTGGCAGGGAAGCCTTTGCCCCAATAATATAATGATGTGGATTTGCGCCAGATTGAATGACATCATCTAATGGAGCACCATCCAATGCCTGATTGCCAGGCATATCGCCACCAGACTCATTCAAAAGCTGATTGATTGTCGATTGGACCAGTTCAACATGTGAAAGCTCTTCAAGGAAAACACCCCTGATGAGGTCACGATATTGTTTAGCTTTTCCCCTGAAGTTGGCACTCTGGAAGGAAAACTGCATCATAGTCCGCATTTCACCAAACTGTCCCCCGAGGGTTTCCTGGAGTACTCTTGCTGCATGGGGATCAGGCTTATCAGGCACTATCATATTAATCAAATCTTCTTTATAGAAATACACTCGAATCAGCCACCTTTTGTATGAAAAATTCTTATATATGATGCCTTACAATTTGAAATATTATTCCTTGCATGGAATTTGCTCCATCGCCACGGTCAACTACTAGCACCCCATTAGGTTGAACAGTTATCAATGTCGAACTTAGCTTCTTGTTCCTGCCTTCCATAAAGTATTCCTTTTTAATGAAGGGAAAATCACTACACCCACGATGTACCCTTTAAACATGACAGTGCAATACTTATCGTTGTCATGAACTGTGTCCAATTTATGAATTCCTCTTTTTGTTAATAAAAACTCGACCCGTCCGATATTACTTTAGCAAGTATTTTATTTTTTACATAGCAGTTACTTTCATCAAGGGGGAGCATGGATTTTGGGGAAAAGGAAAGCTGGTTTGAGGTTGAAATTAGGGACTAAAATTAATTTGATTGTTCTGATCACAGTGTTGTTGCTCTCTGTGATAATAGGACTGGTCGTGACAAGGGAAGTCACGAAGGGAATAAAGTCTTTTGCAGTGGAGAAGGCTAAGGGAGATCTTGCGCTAAGTGAAAGATATATTAACAATAAGTTCCCTGGTGAGTGGGAGATTAAAAATGGGCAGCTGTATAAGGGTAGTCAACTCTTTAATGAGGATTACGAGATTGTAGACAAGATTGGAAATGATACAGGGGATACGGTCACGATTTTTCAAGGTGATACCCGCATAGCTACTAATGTCATGCTTGAAGGAAAACGGGCGGTAGGAACGAGGGTTTCTGAAGAGGTTGCCAGTGTGGTTCTCAAGCAGGGAAAACCATTCTATGGTGAAGCGATAGTAGCAGGAAATGCTTATCAAACAGCTTATACACCGATAAAGGACCAGGATGGCAAAACAATAGGAATTCTATATGTGGGTGCTTCAGAAAAGATAATTGAGGAGATCTTATCCTCTTTTATGATTAAATTTATCATCCAGGTAATCATAGTTGTCATTATCGCATCAATAGGGATTTACTGGTTTACACGAGGGTTAAAAAGAAGGCTCGAGTCGGTAGCGAATGCGATGACAATGGCAGGTTCCGGTGATTTTACAGGTAATGTGGAAGACCATACTGGGGATGAGCTGAGTGACCTCGCCAATAGCTATAATAAAATGAAGGATAATTTGAGTGCAATGCTGAGAGAGGTGCTCGAAACTTCTGAACAGGTAGCAGCTTCATCAGAAGAGCTGAATGCAGGGGCTGAACAGACTAGCAGAGCTACGGAGCAGATAACCGAGGCAATCCAGCAGATTGCTGGGGGTGCTGAGGGACAAACACAGGGGATTGAAGAAAGTGCAAGAGCGTTGGATGAACTTGCAAAGGGAGTAATGAATATTGCGGAGACTTCCTCTTTAATCGCTGAGTCCAGTTCACGGGCCAGTGACCATGCTAAACAGGGTGAGGCATTCGTTCAACAGACGGCAAGCCAGATGAATATGATCCATACATCTGTTAATGAGACGGGAGAAATCATTCGCCTGCTGAATGAGAGGTCCAGGCAAATTGGAAGCATCTCTCAGGCTATTACTGAAATTGCGGATCAAACCAATTTACTGGCACTCAATGCAGCCATTGAAGCAGCGAGAGCAGGAGAGCATGGTAAAGGGTTTGCAGTGGTCGCGGCAGAGGTAAGGAAATTGGCAGAGCAATCCCAGAATTCTTCTTCACAGATTTCCGAGTTAATCAGGAAGATCCAAACCGATATGGAGCATTCAAATGTTTCGATGGATCTTGTGAAACAAGAAGTGCTAAGTGGCCTGGAGATTGTCGACGGCTCACAACGAAGCTTCCTAGAAATCCTTCGGTCAATGGAAAGTCTGGGAGGGCAGGTCGAAGGGATGGCAGCCACTGCAGAACAGATGTCAGCGAGCACAGAAGAAATTTCTGCGACTGTCAATGGGATCGCTTCTATTTCAAAGGAATCATCCTTACATAGCCAGAATGTAGCCGCTTCAGCAGAGGAACAATTAGCCTCTATGGAGGAAGTGACAGCCTCGGCAAACAATCTGTCCACGATGGCTGATACCTTGAAAGATACAGTAACAGCATTCAAAATCTAAAATGAAACATCAAGCCTTTTTACATAAGGTTTGATGTTTTTTTATCTTCCTTGACTGTTGAAATCAGCTGCTCATTCCTGACTTCCAAGAAATTTTCTTTTTTTACATTTTCCTTCCCGCCATGGCTCTCATACCATGTTTGAATTCTCTTAAGATGTTCTGTATCACTTCTCACACCTTTTTCTATTTCAAGGTAAGCCTCATAGCTGTCGTATTCCCAAATAGCAAATACCTCTGTAGTTTCCTCATCTTTCGGAACCATCCATCTCCCGATTAACCTGGCCCCATGCTTTAGTTGATTAGGCATGTTAATTTCATTGAATAGCTTATTGAATGGCTCTATAAAATCATTTTTAACTATGTAAAATTTCCTGCGATAAAACATATATTCAGCTCCTTAAAAATCGTACACTCTTCCATAATATTCACTTGTTCAGATGTCCGTCAATTTTTATATCAATTCCACTTACAGCGTTTTTTTGAAATAAAAACTTCGGAACGATCTCTTCAAAAAAGTTTCAAACTCAACACTTAAGGAAACCTTACTATTAGATGAGTTTTAGTTGAAAAATCTGCAAGTTGCTTTACAAGCGATTTGATTAATGCGAACATTAAGGCTTACTAGAAGAGATGTCTGGAGGGTTTGGAATGCTAGAGAATAGTTTCATCATGGTAGCCATCATCTTACTCATCAACATTGTGTATGTGTCTTTTTTTACAATCAGGATGATCCTGACTTTGAAGGGACAGCGTTACTTGGCCGCGGGTCTGAGCATGATCGAGGTCGTTATTTATGTCGTGGGACTTGGACTTGTACTTGATAATCTAAATCAGATACAAAACTTGATTGCCTATGCAGTCGGATATGGGATTGGTGTCATTGTCGGGATGAAGATTGAGGAGAAGCTGGCACTTGGATATATTACTATCAATGTGATTACAAAGGAATATGATCGGGATCTCCCTAAAGCATTGCGGGAACAGGGGTATGGTGTCACGGACTGGGCTGCTCACGGGCTTGAGGGCAACCGGATGGCGATGCAGATCCTAACGCCGAGGAAATATGAATTGAAGCTTTACGAGACCATCAAGGAACTGGATCCAAAGGCATTCATTATCGCCTATGAACCGAAAGCTATCCATGGCGGGTTCTGGGTGAAATCTGTTCGGAAAGGAAAGCTGTTTTCATGAGCAAAGGAAAAAAGAAACAGATGTATGAAGTTGGAGAACAGGAATCGATCGATGATTGCCTTAATAGGATGAAGAAGGATGGGTTTGCCCCTGTACGAAGGATGGAAAAGCCGATCTTCAAGGAAGTAGAAAAAAACGGGACAGTGGAGTACGAGCCTGCAGGCAGACAAATCATTTTTGAAGCCAGGGTAATAGAAGAATAGTCATATAAAACACGAACGAAAAAAATAATTAACTTTTTAATGTTCGATTATTGATTGACAACAAGTCGAAATGGTTGTTAATATGTAGATGTCGAAAGTGAAATTTAGTTTTCCCTCGTATAATAATGGGGATATGGCCCATGAGTCTCTACCCGGCTGCCGTAAATGGCCGGACTATGAGGGAAAGTAGTTTTTAAGCGAAGGGAACAGAAATCGCGTTCACTTATGGATTTCTTGCGCGCACGCACCCGGACAGACTACTTTCTCTTCTTTATGGAGGAAGCAGTCTATCCGGGTTTTTTGTTTTTAACTCCAAAGGGGGTAAGGGATATGTCGGTTACAGTCATAATGGGAAGCAAGTCAGATTGGGAAACGATGAAGCATGCATGTGACATACTTGAGCAATTGGAAATTTCATATATAAAGAAGGTTGTATCGGCCCACAGGACACCTGACTTGATGTTTGAGTTTGCTGAAAATGCCAGGGAAGCGGGCATAAAGGTCATCATTGCCGGAGCTGGAGGAGCAGCTCATTTGCCTGGTATGGTAGCGGCGAAAACAACACTTCCGGTCATCGGTGTGCCAGTGCAGTCGCGGGCTCTCAATGGATTAGATTCACTTTTATCAATCGTCCAGATGCCTGGCGGGGTGCCAGTTGCGACTGTAGCGATCGGCAAAGCAGGGGCAACGAATGCAGGTTTGCTCGCAGCGCAGATCCTTGGGGCTTTTGACAATGAGGTTGCCGAGAGATTGGAACGGATGAGGGAGCAGACAAAAATATCAGTGATGGAAAGCAGTGATGAGCTTGTCTAAATTGATTTTACCAGGAGAGACAATCGGGATAATTGGCGGCGGACAGCTTGGAAAAATGATGGCGCTGTCGGCAAAGGCAATGGGGTTCAGAGTGATTGTCCTTGACCCGACAGAGGATTGCCCGTGCGGCCAGGTGGCAGATGAGCAGATTGTCGGCGGGTATGATGATCTTGAAAAAATAAAGCAGCTATCACAACAAAGTGATGTGATAACTTATGAGTTTGAGAACATCGATGCGGATGGTCTTGAATGGCTGAATAAATACGCCTATGTGCCGCAGGGCACAGAATTGCTGCGGGTCACACAGGACAGGATAGAAGAGAAGCGCCATATTGAGGCAGCAGGTGTGAAAGTTGCACCATACACAGTTGTTGAAAAAGTGGAAGATGTCAGGGCTGGAATCGAGAAGCTGGGAATGCCAGCTGTTCTGAAAACTTCACGCGGCGGTTATGACGGCAAAGGGCAGCTGGTGATCAGGTCAATCGATGATATCCCTTTGGCTGAAACACTTGTCAGTCAGGGGACATGCGTACTGGAAAAATGGATTCCTTTTGAGAAAGAGATTTCAGTGATCGTCACCCGCAGTACGAATGGGGAAACGGCCATTTTCCCAGTGGCTGAAAATATCCATCAGGAAAATATTCTGCATCAAACCATTGTGCCGGCAAGAATCAGCACAGAGGCTGAAGCAAAGGCTATAAAAGCAGCCAAACAGATTGCGGAAGCGTTGGAGTTAACCGGGACGCTGGCGGTTGAGATGTTTTTAGCGGGTGATGATGAGCTTTACATAAATGAACTGGCGCCGAGACCGCATAATTCGGGGCATTATACCATCGAAGCATGTGAGACTTCGCAGTTTGAACAGCATATTAGGGCAGTATGCGGCTGGACTCTGGGAAGCACGAATTTGCTGAAGCCAGCTGTGATGGTGAATATCCTGGGGCAGCACCAGCAGCCATTGCTGGATAAAATCGCTGATTTGCCGGATTGGAAAATCCATTTATATGGAAAAAAGGAAGCGAAGTATAAACGGAAAATGGGGCATGTGACCCTTTTGCGAGACAGAGTAGATGTTGCACTGGATGAAGCTGAGAGAAGCGGAATCTGGGAAGGTGCAGCAGAATTGATCGGAGGACAAAAGAGATGATAGATCGTTATACAAGACCGGAAATGGGAGCAATCTGGACGGAGGAAAACCGTTTTAAGGCATGGCTCGAGGTGGAAATCCTTGCATGTGAGGCTTGGGCTGAGCTTGGCGAAATCCCTAGGGAAGATGTGAAGAAGCTCAGGGAGAATGCCTCATTTAATATTGACCGGATCAAGGAGATCGAGGAAGAGACACGTCATGATGTGGTTGCTTTCACAAGAGCAGTGTCCGAAACTCTTGGTGAAGAGCGCAAGTGGGTGCATTATGGCCTGACTTCTACAGATGTAGTGGATACAGCTTTATCTTATGTACTTAAGCAGGCAAATACGATTTTATTGAAGGACCTTGAGAACTTCGTTGAAATTTTGGCGAATAAGGCAAAAGAACATAAGTACACAGTTATGATGGGCCGTACGCATGGTGTGCATGCAGAGCCGACGACATTTGGCCTGAAGCTTGCTCTTTGGCTGGAGGAAATGAAGCGGAATCTCGAGCGTTTCAAAATGGCTTCCCGTGATGTCGAGTTTGGCAAGATTTCCGGTGCGGTTGGAACTTACGCGAATATTGATCCATTTGTTGAATCTTATGTTTGTGAAAAGCTTGGCCTGCAGCCGGCACCGATTTCAACACAGACTTTGCAGCGTGACCGCCATGCATTTTATATGTCGACGCTTGCATTGATTGCGACTTCAATTGAAAAGTTTGCGGTTGAGATCCGCGGCCTGCAAAAGAGTGAAACTCGGGAGGTTGAGGAGTTTTTTGCAAAAGGACAGAAGGGTTCATCAGCGATGCCGCATAAGCGTAACCCGATTGGATCTGAAAATATGACCGGTATGGCACGCGTCATCCGCGGTTATATGACAACGGCTTACGAAAATGTGCCTTTATGGCATGAGCGCGATATCTCGCATTCTTCTGCTGAGAGAATTATTTTACCGGACGCAACGATTGCATTGAATTATATGCTGAACCGTTTCGGCAATATCGTTAAGAACTTGACGGTTTATCCGGAGAACATGAAGCGCAATATGGACCGGACGCTTGGCTTGATTTACTCCCAGCGTGTGCTGCTAGCCTTGATTGACAAAGGAATGTCCCGTGAGGAAGCGTACGATACAGTGCAGCCGCGTGCGATGGAAGCCTGGGAGAAGCAGGTGCAATTCCGCAGCCTGATCGAGAGCGATGAGAAAATCGCCGGACTTTTAAGTGAAGGTGAAATCGACGATTGCTTTGATTATAACTATCACATCAAGCATGTTGATATGATTTTTGAGCGTTTAGGACTTTAATACGAATGGGCAAGATTTCTTGCCCATCTTTTAAATGATAAGAAAAGTGTAAAAAATTAACTGCGAGAATTGTCCAGTTCCAGCGCCTAGCCAGTTTTCACCCTGACTTAACTTCCTCGAGTATCTTGCGAGAAGCGTTAGCTTTGAGCAGCTCGAGTCGCTTCGGTCCGCCCGATGAAGTCAAAGAACGACTTCTTCGTTCGGCCCTCCGAGGCACAGGACGTGCTAGACCCGCCAGCCACACGATGTGGCGGTTTAGGCGGGCAGCGCTTGTCGGGGCTGACCAAGGCGCTTGCACTTTTCGATGTGACTGAAGATTGCCAATTATCTCAATCGGAGGGCGTTGAAATGGAAGAGCAGACATTGCTGTACGAAGGGAAAGCGAAGCGGATTTACGCAACGGATCAAGAGGACATTGTAAGAGTTCAATACAAGGATTCAGCGACGGCTTACAATGGGGAGAAAAAAGCCGAAATTGCCGGTAAGGGCAGGTTGAATAACGAAATTACGAGTCTATTATTCTTGAAGCTTAGTGAAGCGGGAATCCATTCCCATTTTATAAAAAAGATCTCCGAAACGGAACAGCTAGTGAAGCGAGTAAAAATCATACCGCTTGAAGTGGTCGTGAGGAATTATGCTGCAGGCAGCTTTTCAAAAAGGCTTGGCGTCGAGGAAGGCCAAAAGCTTCCGCGCTCGATCGTTGAGTTTTACCTGAAGGACGACTCACTTGGAGACCCGCTACTAACCGATGACCATGTGGACGTACTGAATCTTGCGACAGAAGAAGAAGCGGCTGAATTGAAGGAAGCCGCTCTGAAAATCAATGAAATCCTCGGAGGGTTTTTCGAGGAAATCAGCGTGAGGTTAATAGATTTCAAGCTTGAATTTGGCAGGGATGGGGAAGGCAGAATCCTGCTGGCTGATGAGATTTCGCCTGATACCTGCCGCCTGTGGGACATGGAAACACAGCAGAAGCTTGATAAGGACGTGTTCCGCCGTGACCTGGGAAACTTGACTGATGCTTACGAAACCATTTTAACGAGATTGGGAGGACAATTGCATGTATAAAGTAAAAGTGTATGTCACGTTAAGGGAAAGTGTATTGGATCCTCAGGGAACGGCAGTGAAGAATGCACTTGCGACACATGGTTATGAGGGAATCCATGATGTACGCATCGGCAAGTATTTGGAACTGACTTTAGACGAAAGTGTTAAAGATGTAGATGGTGCTGTTAAAGAGATGTGCGAGCGCCTGCTGGCAAATACGGTAATCGAGGATTACAGGTACGAGGTTGAGGAGGTAGTTGCACAGTGAAATTTGCGGTGATCGTATTTCCGGGTTCGAACTGTGACATCGACATGTACCATGCCGCAAAGGATGAGCTTGGTGAACAAGCGGAGTATGTCTGGCATGATGCTCAAAGTCTAGAAGACTATGACGCGGTCCTTTTGCCTGGGGGCTTTTCATACGGAGATTATTTAAGATCTGGCGCGATCGCGCAATTCAGCAATGTCATGAAAGAGGTTGTGAAGGCAGCGGAAGCAGGGAAGCCTGTGCTTGGAGTCTGCAATGGATTCCAGATTTTGCTGGAGGCAGGACTTTTGCCAGGGGCGATGCGCCGGAATGACAGCCTGAAGTTCATTTGCAAACAGGTGGAGCTGACGGTTGAAAATAACGAAACGATGTTCTCAGCAGGCTATGAAAAGGGTGAGGTTATCACGATTCCGGTTGCCCACGGTGAAGGCAACTATTATTGCGATGAAGAAACGCTGGCCCGTTTAAAGGCAAATAATCAAATTGTGTTCACATATAGTGGCGAGAATCCGAACGGTAGTCTTGAAGGAATCGCGGGTATCATTAACGAGCGCGGAAATGTCCTCGGGATGATGCCTCATCCGGAACGTGCGGTCGACGAGCTGCTTGGCGGCGCAGATGGCCTGAAGCTTTTCAAATCAATCGTCAAACAATGGAGGGAAGCAAATGCGGTTAATGCTTGAACCAAGTCCAGAGCAAATTAAGCAGGATAAAATTTATCGTGAAATGGGACTGTCAGACAGCGAGTTTGCTTCTGCCGAAAAGATTCTTGGACGTACACCTAACTATACAGAGACTGGTTTGTTCTCCGTCATGTGGTCGGAGCATTGCAGTTATAAGAACTCCAAGCCCGTGCTAAAAAAGTTCCCTGTCACCGGCGAGCGCGTGCTGCAGGGGCCGGGTGAAGGTGCTGGTATCGTTGATATCGGCGATGGCCAGGCGGTTGTTTTCAAAATCGAGAGCCATAACCATCCTTCAGCAATCGAGCCATATCAGGGAGCAGCTACGGGTGTTGGCGGAATCATCCGCGACGTTTTTTCGATGGGAGCAAGGCCGATTGCATTATTGAATTCCCTTCGTTTTGGAGAGCTGGAGTCGCCTCGGGTGAAATATTTGTTTGAACAGGTGGTTGCCGGGATTGCCGGCTACGGAAACTGTATCGGTATTCCGACTGTTGGCGGTGAGGTTCAGTTTGACTCTGCCTATGATGGCAATCCGCTTGTGAATGCGATGTGTGTCGGGCTGATCAACCATGAGGATATTAAGAAGGGCCAGGCACATGGAGCAGGCAATACCGTTATGTACGTTGGCGCAAAGACTGGACGAGATGGGATCCATGGCGCGACGTTTGCGTCAGAGGAACTGAATGAAGCATCTGAAGAGAAGCGTCCTGCTGTCCAGGTTGGCGACCCTTTTATGGAAAAATTGCTTTTGGAAGCATGCCTTGAGCTTGTTAAAAATGATGCGCTTGTTGGCATCCAGGACATGGGTGCTGCAGGTTTGACAAGTTCCTCTGCTGAAATGGCGAGCAAGGCAGGTTCTGGGATTGAGATGAATCTTGACCTTGTGCCTCAGCGTGAAACAGGCATGACGGCTTATGAAATGATGCTCTCCGAATCACAGGAACGCATGCTGATCGTTGTGGAAAAAGGCCGTGAACAGGAAATCATCGATCTTTTTTCAAAATATGAGCTTGAAGCGGTTTCGATTGGAACAGTAACGGACGACAAGATGCTTCGTCTTTTACATAAAGGAGAGGTAGTAGCTGAGGTTCCGGCAGATGCGCTAGCTGAAGAGGCTCCTGTCTATTACAAGCCTTCCAGTGAACCAGCTTACTTCCGTGAGTTCCAGGCAATGGATAATGAGATTCCGGAAATAGAAAACTATGAAACTGCTCTCTTGCAGCTGCTGCAGCAGCCGACAATTGCGAGCAAAGAGTGGGTCTATGATCAATATGACCACATGGTGCGCACGAGCACGGTCGTGTCTCCTGGATCCGATGCAGCGGTTGTAAGAATCCGCGGCACTGAAAAGGGCCTGGCAATGACAACGGACTGCAATTCCCGCTATATCTATCTTGACCCGGAAACAGGCGGGAAGATTGCCGTTGCCGAAGCGGCGCGCAACATTGTCTGTTCTGGCGGCGAACCATTGGCCATCACGGATTGCCTCAATTTCGGTAATCCGGAGAAGCCGGAGATTTTCTGGCAGTTTGAAAAAGCGGTTGATGGCATGAGCGAAGCGTGCCGGACATTGAGCACCCCTGTCATCGGCGGGAATGTAAGTTTGTACAATGAAACGAATGGAACGGCTGTCTACCCAACTCCGGTTGTCGGAATGGTTGGATTAGTTGAGAATCTTAAGCACGTTACAACGCAGCATTTTAAAAATGACGGCGATTTGATTTATCTGTTGGGAGACACGAAGGATGAGTTTGGCGGCAGCGAGCTGCAGAAGCTGATTCATGGCCGGATCTTTGGCAAGGCGCCAGAACTCGATTTAGAAGTAGAAGCAAGCTATCAAGGTCAAATTTTAACAGCGATCAGAAATGGTTTTGTTGCTTCTGCGCATGATGTTGCAGAGGGCGGAGTTGCTGTAGCGCTTGCTGAATCGGTGATCGGCAGCAAAGGGCTTGGAGCTGAAGTTAAGCTGGAAGGCCATGCTGTATCGGCATTGTTCAGCGAATCGCAATCCCGCTTCATTTTATCCGTAAAACCTGAGCACCAGATTAAGTTTGAGAGTTTAACAGATGCAGTGCTGATTGGGAAAGTAGTTGAAGCACCTGTTTTAAAGATTGATGTGAACGGAAAGAGCGTAATCAGTCAAGATGCAGAGGGGCTGAAAAAGGCCTGGAAAGGAGCCATCCCATGCTTGCTGAACTAAAAGGCTTGAATGAGGAATGCGGCGTTTTTGGAATCTGGGGACATCCCGAGGCAGCACAAATCACCTATTATGGTCTTCACAGTCTGCAGCACCGCGGCCAGGAGGGAACTGGAATCGTTGTCAGTGATGGGCAGCAGCTTAAGGGCCGGAAGGGTGAAGGCCTTGTTACGGAAATTTTCACGGCAGACGCAATGGATGACCTTCAGGGTGTTGGGGCGATCGGCCATGTCCGCTATGCCACAGCAGGAGGAGGCGGCTACGAGAATGTACAGCCGCTTCTGTTCCAATCGCAAAGCGGCGGCCTTGCCCTGGCTCATAACGGCAATCTGGTGAATGCTGATGCATTGAGGAACCAGCTTGAAGCTCAGGGAAGTATCTTCCAGACAAGTTCTGATACCGAAGTACTTGCCCATTTGATTAAGCGCGGCGGTTTCAGCCAGCTGAGGGATCGCGTAAAAAATGCCTTGCCGATGCTGAAGGGTGCTTATGCATTTTTAATCATGACCGAGACGGAATTCATGGTGGCTTTAGATCCGCATGGCCTTCGCCCGCTTTCACTTGGCAGGCTTGGAGATGCTTATGTAGTAGCATCTGAGACTTGTGCGTTCGATATTGTCGGTGCTGAATTTGTCAGGGACGTCCTTCCTGGCGAGCTGCTCGTGATCAATGAGGATGGCCTGCACTCTGAAATGTATTCGATGAATTCAACAACGGCCATCTGTACGATGGAATATATTTATTTTTCCAGACCTGACAGCAATATCCACGGGATTAACGTCCATGCGGCCCGGAAAAATCTTGGCAAGCAGCTGGCTAAAGAGGTGCCGATCGAAGCAGATGTGGTCACGGGTGTTCCGGATTCCAGTATTTCTGCGGCTATCGGCTATGCGGAGGAATCAGGAATTCCGTACGAAATGGGCTTGATCAAGAACCGTTATGTCGGCCGTACCTTCATCCAGCCATCGCAGTCACTGAGGGAGCAGGGAGTGAAAATGAAGCTTTCCCCGGTCCGCGGGATTGTTGAAGGCAAGCGTGTGATTATGGTTGATGACTCAATAGTGCGCGGAACGACAAGCCGCCGGATCGTGAAGATGCTTAAGGAAGCAGGAGCAACTGAAGTGCATGTTGTCATCAGCTCGCCGCCGATACAAAACCCGTGCTTTTACGGAATCGATACTTCGACTCGTGAAGAGCTGATCGCTTCCGAGAAATCGGTTGAAGAGATACGCGAACTGATTGGTGCTGATTCGCTGACGTTCTTAAGTGTCGAGGGAATGCTGGATGCAATCGGACGCAATGAACCAGGCGAGACGCGCGGACAGTGCCTTGCTTGTTTTACCGGTAAATATCCAACGGAAATCTATCCGCAGGCAATTCCTGCCGGGCAGAAGTGCTGAAAAAGGCTGTTTCCATATTGATATCCCATTTCTTATAATGAAAGGCAATTTGCTGAAGCTGGTAAGCCTGCCAAAGGGAACGTAATTCAGGCTTCCTAGCGTTTACAAGATTGAAAGCCGTCGAAGGAAAATGTAAACCGAATTTCTGATAAACCTGTATAAAAACCAGTAGAGAAAACGTTCTGTGAATCAACAGAATTCAATTAATGCTATTTTAGAAAAACAGCCAAATCGGAGGTAGTGAACATGGCAAACGCGTATAAGCAGGCTGGTGTCGATATTGAGGCCGGATATGAAGCGGTTGAACGAATCAAAAAGCATGTGAATCGGACGGCCAGGCCAGGAATGATCGGGGCTCTGGGCGGATTCGGCGGAATGTTCGACCTATCGAGCCTCGGATTGAAGGAGCCGGTGCTCGTTTCCGGTACGGATGGTGTCGGCACGAAGCTGATGCTCGCTTTCATGATGGACCGCCATGATACAATAGGCATTGATGCGGTCGCGATGTGTGTCAACGATATCGTCGTCCAGGGAGCTGAACCATTGTACTTCCTTGACTATATCGCCTGCGGCAAGGCCCAGCCTGAAAAAATCGAAGCGATTGTCAAAGGGATAGCCGATGGCTGTGAGCAGGCCGGCTGCGCGCTTGTCGGCGGCGAGACCGCGGAAATGCCAGGAATGTACTCTCCAGAAGAATATGATCTTGCGGGATTCGCAGTCGGAGCCTGTGAAAAAGCAAATATTATCAACGGGCAGGGAATCAAGGAAGGCGATGTGCTGGTCGGGCTGGCATCCAGCGGAATCCACAGCAATGGCTACTCGCTTGTCCGCAAGGTGTTTTTAGAACAGGCGGGCTGGGAGCTGGAACGCTATGTTGATGAGTTTGACTGCACACTTGGAGAGGAACTGTTGAAGCCGACCCGCATTTATGTAAAATCTGTGCTTGCCGCGTTGAAGCAATTCGAGCTAAAGGGACTTGCCCACATCACGGGAGGCGGTTTTATCGAAAACATCCCGAGAATGCTGCCTGAAGGGCTTGGCGCAGAGATCGAAGAAGGCAGCTGGGAAATTCCTCAGGTGTTCAAAACATTAGAATTTCTAGCCCAGCTAGATCGGACGGACATGTATAATACATTTAACATGGGAATCGGTATGGTAGCTGCTGTGGATAAAGGGATTGCCCATGAGGTAGTGAAGTTTTTCAACGAGCAGGGCGAGCGGGCTGCTGTAATCGGTAAGGTTACAGGTACCGAAGGAATCCAATTAAAGGGTGAAGCAAAATGAAGAAAATTGCCGTGTTAGCATCAGGAAGCGGAAGCAATTTTCAGGCGCTCGCTGTCGCTGCCCAGTCCGGAATCCTGAAGGCTGAAATCAGTTTGCTCGTATGCGATAAGCCAGGGGCTTTTGCGGTTGATCGAGCAGAAATGCTCGGGATTCCTGCACTGGTCATCAGCCCAAAAGGCTACCCTTCCAAAGCAGCATACGAAGAAGAGATTTTGCAAAAACTAATTAGTCTGGATATAGATATGATTGTGCTTGCAGGCTATATGAGGCTGATCGGCCCGACTTTGCTGAACTCGTATGAAGGAAAAATCATCAACATCCACCCGTCGCTTTTGCCGGCTTTTCCCGGGAAGGATGCGATAGGCCAGGCGCTGGCAGCAGGAGTCGATACAACAGGAGTGACCATTCACTATGTGGATGAGGGCATGGATACCGGTCCAATCATCGCGAGTGCTGCAGTTAGGGTAGCTGCCGGCGAGACACGGGAGTCACTCCAGAAGAAAATACAGCGGATTGAACACAGCTTGTATCCAGAGGTGCTGGAGGAGCTGCTGAACGGAAAAGAGGAGGCAGTAAAATGGGAAAAAAGCGTGCACTGATCAGTGTTTCAAATAAAGAAGGAATTGTGGAGCTGGCGAAGCAGCTTATCGAACTAGGCTTCGAAATCGTCTCCACTGGAGGTACTAAAAATACATTGAAGCAAGCCGGAGTACCGGTCATCGGCATAAGTGACGTCACTGGATTTCCGGAAATCCTTGAGGGACGCGTCAAGACGCTTCACCCGAAAATTCATGGCGGCCTGCTTGCGAAGTATGACGACCCTTCACACCAGGCTCAGATGTCTGAAAATGAAATCGAGAAAATCGAGCTTGTCTGCGTCAATTTGTATCCTTTCAAAGAAACCATTTCAAAACCAGGTGTGACGCCGGAGGATGCGATTGAAAACATTGACATCGGCGGTCCGGCCATGCTGCGCGCCTCTGCGAAAAACCACCAATACATAACAGTGCTTGTCGACCCTGCGGATTACCAGCAGGTGATTGAGGAGTATAAACATCAAAATGAAACCATTCTTGAAACACGTCGCCGCCTTGCAGCGAAAGTGTTCCGCCACACGGCCGCATATGATGCGCTGATTGCTGAATACATGACGAGTCTTTCTGGTGAGGAACAGCCGGAAAAAATGACGGTTACATATGAGCTGAAACAAGGTCTCCGTTATGGGGAAAATCCTCATCAAAAGGCTGCTTTCTATCAAAAGCCGCTGGGCTCAGCATTCTCGGTCGCAGCAGCAGATCAGCTTCACGGGAAAGAGCTGTCATACAACAATATCAATGATGCCAATGCGGCTTTGCAGATTGTAAAAGAGTTCTCCGAGCCTGCTGCAGTTGCCGTCAAGCACATGAACCCATGTGGTGTTGGCACTGGGAAAGACATCTTTGATGCTTTTGGAAAAGCATTTGAAGCCGACCCAGTTTCTATTTTTGGCGGCATCATTGCTTTGAATCGTGAGGTCGATGGAGAGACGGCACGAAAGCTATATGAAATCTTTCTTGAAATCATCATTGCGCCTTCTTTTAGCGACGAAGCAATTGAGATTTTAACGGCGAAGAAAAATCTTCGTTTGTTAAAGGTCTCATTTGAGGGCAATGCAGCAAAAGAGAATACACTGTCCTCCATAGAAGGAGGCCTGCTCGTCCAGGAACAGGATGCATACAGCCTGGAGGATGCGGACATTTCTGTCCCAACGAAGCGTGAACCGACGGAAGCTGAGTGGGAAGCGCTGAAGCTGGGCTGGAAGGTAGTTAAACATGTAAAATCCAACGCGATTGTCGTTGCGAATAAAGATATGACTCTAGGAATTGGTGCTGGCCAGATGAACCGGGTTGGCGCAGCGAAAATCGCCCTTGAACAGGCAGGTTCGAAAGCGGATGGAGCGGCGCTGGCATCTGATGCGTTCTTCCCGATGGATGACACTGTGGAAGCAGCGGCAAAAGCAGGTATCACGGCCATCATCCAGCCTGGCGGTTCGGTCCGTGATGAGGATTCAATCAAAAAGGCCGATGAATACGGAATAGCAATGGTATTTACAGGAGTAAGGCATTTCAGGCATTAAAATTCAGTTTTGTAACAGTCAGGAAAGCAGTTCTGAAATTAACGGGGGTGCGTGTAATGAAGGTTCTTGTGATTGGCAAAGGCGGACGGGAGCATGCAATTTGCTTGAAGGTCAGTCAGAGCCCGATGGTGACGGAGGTTTTTGCAGCACCGGGTAATCCGGGCATGGAGGACTGCGCAAACCTGGTCTCCATAAACGAAACAGATACAGAGGAGCTTGTTTCATTTGCAAAGGACCAGCATATTGGACTGACGATCATCGGGCCCGAAGTTCCTCTCCTGGAAGGGCTGGCAGACCGTTTCATCGAGGAAGGCCTGAAGGTTTTTGGCCCGAGGAAAGCGGCTGCCATCATCGAGGGCAGCAAATCGTTCGCGAAGGATTTAATGAAGAAGTACGGCATTCCTACTGCAGCATACGAAACGTTCACAGACTATGCCGAGGCAAGAGACTACCTCGCCAAAGCAGGAGCGCCAATCGTCATTAAGGCAGACGGACTAGCGGCCGGAAAAGGCGTGGTTGTTGCAATGACCATGCAGCAGGCGGAACAGGCCCTCCAGGAAATGCTGCTGGATGGAAAGTTCGGTCAAGCTTCACAAAGTGTAGTCATCGAGCAATTTTTAACAGGAGAAGAGTTTTCACTGATGGCTTTCGTGAACGGGGAAACCGTAATCCCGCTTGAAATAGCCCAGGATCATAAGCGTGCCTTTGACAACGACCAGGGGCCGAACACGGGCGGGATGGGTGCATACTCTCCGGTTCCCCATATTCGCACGGAATCGATTGAAGAGGCTGTCCAAAAAATTCTTCATCCCGCGGCAATTGCAATGGAAATGGAAGACAGGAGCTTTACAGGCATCCTATATGCAGGACTGATCGAGACGGAGGAAGGGCCAAAGGTGATCGAATTCAATGCCAGGTTCGGTGATCCGGAAACACAGGTAATCCTGCCGAGGATGAAATCTGATCTTGTCAAGGTCATCCTGGAACTGTTAGAAGGAAAGAAGCCTTTGGTGGAGTGGCATGATGAAGCAATGGTGGGTGTGGTTGTAGCTGCCAATGGCTATCCAGAGGAATATGAAAAAGGAGCAGTTCTTAAAGGAATAGAGAACATGTCGGAGGTTTTCCATGCCGGCACGGCAAAAAACAGCCGCGGAGAGTTCGTGACGAACGGCGGCAGGGTGCTGCTTGTAGGTGCAAAAGCAGTATCGTTAAAAGAAGCGCAGCAAAAAGTATATGCTGAGCTTGAAAAGCTGGACTGCCCCGAAACCTTTTACCGCAGGGATATCGGCAGCAAGGCTATCGGGCACGTCTCTTGCTAGAACCCTTCATGTAGACGAGAAGCAGGGCGATGATGCTACCAATCAGCGCAATCCAGACAAAGCTGACATCCATGATATATTCCCAAAACATTGTATCATCTCCTTTTTGGAAGCCCCCAGGTTTGGGGGCTTGTTTTTTTAATATAGCTCTATGGGGTAACCCTTTCTGATTTAACTAGGGTTATACTGAATCCAGCCGTCGGAATCTTCATCCTCAGAGTTTTTCTGCTCCATCATATCCTGGCCTTTTTCATAGGCAGCAGTCATCGGACAATAGCGGACAATCCCCTCACCGACTTTCATTGCCCCAAGCATGGCAATGAAAAGATAGGAATCCTTCCATGGACGTTTTACCATTTTGGAGGTTGACCATGCCAGGATAGTCAGCCCTGCTGTAATCCTCACTAATGCATTCACTATTCCAATATTTGGACGCACCTTCATTTTCCCATCACTCCTCTATATATTGATTTACAGTTATTTTGAAATTCTTTAGTGCGTTAAACAGCGAAATATGTTACGATAGTACAATAATGTAAGGGCTTTCTTTTTGAAAGGTTCTTTTTTTCAAACTTTGTTGCTATAGACTACAAGATAAAATTGAATTACCTAAATTTCTTCAAAAAATTAACCCTTTTGATGAGAAAAGAGCTTGCAAACTTAGTACCGACTTACAAAATAGCTATGATCTCGTTAAACTCGGCTTTAGGATTTTAACAACAATTTTTACGAAAACAGCCTTTTGAAATTAACCACTAATTTTTAACATAAAGAAAAGGGGAACATGGTATGGAACAACGTTATCGATGGAAAAACAAACAATTACGCAACCATGCTGCTGTTTTGGACGGCACCCTTTCACCAACGGTCTTATTGAAAAATGCAACGTATTTGAACCAGACATTCCGGAAGTGGATGACTGCGAACATTTGGATTTACAATGACAGGATTGTGTATGTTGGTGATAACCTGCCGGAAAATACAAAGCAGTGTGAAATAGTGGAGTGCACCGGGTTGAAGCTGGTGCCGGGGTATATTGAACCTCACGCCCACCCATTTCAACTTTATAATCCCCATTCTTTCGCTGCGTATGCATCACAGACAGGGACAACAACACTGATTAACGACAATATGGTGCTTGCTTTACAATTAGGTAAAAAGAAAGCGTTTTCTTTTATTGATGAGCTTAATGATAATCCTGTTACGATGTACTGGTGGAGCCGTTTTGACGCACAGACGGAAATCCAGAATGAGGAGGAGGTATTCTCCAACAGCAATGTCCGTTCGTGGCTGGAGCATGAGAATGTCGTCCAGGGCGGGGAGCTGACTTGCTGGCCGAAGCTGATGAACGGAGATGACATGATCCTTCACTGGATGCAGGAAACTAAGCGTCTGCACAAGAAAATTGAAGGGCACTTCCCGGGTGCATCTGAGAAAACACTGGCGAAAATGATGCTGTTCGGCGCTGATTGCGATCATGAGGCGATGACAGGCGAGGAAGTCAGAAGAAGGCTGATGCAGGGTTATATGGTGTCACTTCGGCATTCGTCAATTCGTCCTGATTTGCCAAAGCTGCTCGATGAAATCCATGAGCTGGACATCGCGGTGTATGACCGGTTCATGATGACGACTGATGGGGCATCAACCGCATTTTATGAAAATGGCGTGATCGATGAATTGATCCGGATAGCTATCGACCGTGGCGTTCCTGTTATTGATGCCTACAACATGGCGACAATAAATATAGCGCGTTATTACAATTTTGAGCATCTGCATGGAAACATCGCGACCGGCCGGATTGCGAACATCAATATCCTGAGCGACGAAATGAACCCTACTCCTATTTCTGTGCTGGCAAAAGGCCATTGGGTCAAACGCGATGGCCAGGCAATTGATGCTGCAAAAGAGCTGGATTGGCCGGATATGGGTTTTGCGCCGCTAGAAATGGAATGGGATTTAACGATGGATGATCTGCAGTTCTCAATGCCATTTGGAATCAAGATGGAGAACTCGGTGATCACGAAGCCTTATTCCATCTCAATTGATGTGTCCGAAGATCAATTGCCTTCGAGCCATGACGAGTGCTTTTTTACATTGATAGACCGACATGGGAGCTGGCGCATCAACACAGTCCTTAAGGGCTTTGCCACTGATTTGCAGGGGCTGGCAAGCTCGTTCTCCAATACAGGAGACATTATTTTAATCGGTAAAAGCAAGCAGGATATGATTGCTGCTTTCAATAGGATGAAGGAGATTGGCGGCGGCATTGTAGCATGTGAAAATGGTGTCCCTGTCAGGGAAATCCCATTAAGGCTCCAGGGAATCATGTCAAGCCATCCTGTAACGGAGCTGATGGCTGAGGAAAAACATTTACTTGAATACTTGAAGCTAAAGGGATATAAATTTGCAGATCCGATTTATTCACTGTTATTCTTTTCATCAACTCACTTGCCATATATCCGCATCACACAGCAGGGCATCTATGACGTGATGAAAAAAACGGTACTCTTTCCAACGATAATGCGTTAAAATATAACAGTGCATCTAGATATAGACAGCCATGTACGAACTGGGAGTTCAAGGGGTGGCGAAAATGAGAAAAATATGGATCGCTGTGCTGGCAGCGGCAATGGTGCTTGCTAGCGGGTGCAGTAAAGAGACAGAGAAAAAAGAGGCTACAGAACATAAAGAAAAAGAGATGGAAGTAGAAGAGGTTGTCGCACCAGAGGAACTTCCGTATCAGTTCCCTCTTACCGGCATTGGTACTGAAGAAGAAAGTTCGGACCGTGCGGTAGCTGTAGTGGTGAACAACCATCCGAAGGCTCGGCCGCAGTCTGGCCTCCAGCACGCCGACGTTGTTCATGAAGTTCTTGCTGAAGGGGACGTCACTAGATTCGTGGCGATTTTTCAGAGTGAGAAGCCGGAAAAAATAGGGCCAGTCCGAAGTGCGCGGGAATACTTTGTCGGCCTTGCATCCGGGTTTGACAGCTTTTTCATCGCCCATGGATACAGTCCAGAAGCGAAGGAAATGCTTGAAAGCGGAGTGATTGATAATATCAACGGAATGCAATATGATGGCAGCTTATTCAAACGCGCGGATTTCAGGAAGGCACCCCATAATTCCTATATCACCTATAAGAATATCTTAAAGGGAGCTGAAATGAGGGGCTATGACATGAACGAGGCCCCAAAACCTGCAGTATTTTTCAGCAGTGAGGATGCTGATAAGCTGGAGGGCACTCCGGCGGAGGAATTGATGGTCTCCTATGGGACACCATCGTTTGACGTAATTTACGAGTATGATGCTAAATTGCAGAAGTACCACCGTTTTAATGGAAGTGAAGAAACAGTGGACCTTGAATCAAAGGAACCTGTTCTGCTCGACAACATCCTTGTTGTGCAAATGAACCATAAAATAATGGATGATGCAGGCCGCAGGGATATCGACATGACTTCTGGCGGCAAGGGATACCTTTTCCAAAAAGGAAAAGTGAATGAGATACAATGGAAAAATGAAGCTGGCAGGATCGTCCCTTATAAGGATGGAGCACAAGCTGGTTTCGTTCCGGGGAAAACATGGATCAACATTGTCCCATCAATCAGCGATGTCTCATTCGACTCTCAACAATAAAAATTCTGAGAAAAAATAAGGGGTAGACTATATGCAAATTGATAAATTAAGAGGCAAGGAACTCGATCAATTATTCAAGGCGATTCTATCGCTGAAAGATCTCGATGAGGCATACCGCTTCTTTGACGACCTGGCGACAGTGAACGAAATCCAGTCGCTTGCGCAGCGTCTTGAAGTGGCACGCATGCTCCGCGAAGGCAAGACCTATCATAAAATCGAAACAGAAACTGGTGCGAGCACGGCAACAATCTCCCGGGTCAAGCGCTGCTTGAACTATGGAAACGACGCTTATGAAATGGCGCTTGAAAGATTGAAAGAGGAAGAGAATTCCGAGAGGGAACAAGCAAAGTAATATTGCAGCAGCAAAGACGGTATCCAAATGGATCCCGTCTTTTTTTTTTTGACTTAGAATTCAAATGGACGATGTGCGGTATAATATTGTGCCATGAGAAAAAAACTAACCAAAAAGACGGGTTAGGGGTAAATTATGAAATCATCAATCAAGCCGATCCAATATGATACAAGCAAGTTAAATCCCTCAGAAAAGTTCACAAGCGTGGAGATGGGAAAGCTGTGGGCTACATATGTGGGTAATAGCATGTCAAATAAACTCATCAGACATTTCCTCCAGCATGTGAATGACGAGGATATCAAGACGCTGCTTGAGAATGCGCTGCATCTAACAGAGGACTTTATGGCGACGATTAAACGATTCATGGAGAACGAAAACTTTCCTGTGCCTGAGGGCTATACCGAACGCGACCTTAATTCTTCTGCCCCGCGTTTATTTGAAGACGAGTTCTATGTCCACTACTTGAAATATGCAGCCAAAGCAGGGTTGAGCCTATATGCTATTGCACTTCCGCTTGTGATGAGGCTTGATATCAGGGAATTTTTTGTGCAATGCGGTATGGTGACGGCAGAACTCCTGGGGCAAATCAACGGAATTTTGATGGACAAAGGCTTCATTATTAAACCGCCTGTTCTGCCAACACCGGAAAAAGTGGATTTTGTGGGAAGAAAAAGTTATTTTAATGGATTTGGCCATGAAGTCAGGCCGCTCCATGCTCTTGAGGTGACCCACCTATATGACAATATAGAGAATAATGTCACCAGCAAGGCATTGCTGCTCGGGTTCAGCCAGGTTGCAAGGACCGAGAAGGTGCGTACATTTTTTATCAGGGGAATTGAAATGACTGATAAAATGGTAGAGCAGATGAAGACTAAGCTGCATAAGGAAAATCTGCCATCACCGGCATTGCTGGATCATTTGGTGACCAACTCGACAATCTCGCCCTTTTCCGAAAAACTAATGCTCAGCCATAAAGCGGATATGTTTTCTATGAAGGTCCGGTCGATGGGAAATTCTATGGCGGTCAATGGCCGGAAGGATATTGGAATCTTATATGGGAAACTTCTCATAAGTGTGGCATTATATGCAGAGGATGCTGCGGAAATCCTGATAGAGAACAGCTGGCTGGAACAGCCGCCGCAGGCCGCTGACCGAAATAAATTGGCGTCAGAATAACCAAAACAGAGCTTGCAGCTGCAGGCTCTTTTTTTGGTTATTTATTTCTTTTCGGAAAAGTTTTTCTTAGGACGTTAAAGAACGACTTTTCCCTTCGTTCCGGTCAGCCCTGTCAGCCAGATGCATGGAAATATAGGCGGCCAGCGCTGCTCGGGGCGAATGAGCTTTTCTCACATGTTTCCTTTTTTATATAACAGCAACAAATGCTATAATGGTGGAATGGATAGATAGAATGGGGGCAATTCACGGATGTACGATGTTCGCGAGTGGAGACATGTGTTTAAACTCGATCCAAATAAAGAGATCACTGATGAAAAATTAGAAAGAATTTGCGAGTCTGGTACCGACGCGATCATGGTTGGGGGCACAGATGGTGTGACGCTAGAAGGCGTGCTGGACCTGATGGCCCGTGTCCGCCGCTACACAGTTCCATGCGTTCTCGAGGTATCGACAATCGACTCAATCACGCCGGGATTCGATTTTTATTTTATCCCGACGGTGCTGAATAGCGGAAACCCTCAGTGGATAACCGGTCTACACCATGAAGCGGTCAAGGAATACGGCGACCTGATGGATTGGGACGAAGTGAAAATGGAAGGCTATTGCATCCTGAATCCGGATTGCAAGGCAGCCAAACTGACTGATGCGAAGACTGAGATTTCGGTCGATGATGTAAGGGCCTACGCGATGATGGCGGAAAAAATGTTCAACCTGCCGATTTTCTATTTGGAATACAGCGGCACGTACGGCGACCCTGGAATGGTCAAAGCAGCAAAAGGAGTTCTCGACCAAACCGTGCTCTTTTACGGCGGCGGAATCGAAACGGCACAGCAGGCTGAAGAGATGGCCAGCCATGCCGATGTCATTGTGGTTGGAAATGTTGTGTACACCAACTTTGATGAGGCATTGAAGACAATTGTAGCAGTAAAGAAATAACCAATATTGTATAGAGATATATTATAAGATAAAATAAGAACAAATGTTTGTATGGTGGTGACGATTGTGCAATTTTTAACGGATAAATTATTGAACGGCCTGAATCCTGAGCAGCAGAAGGCTGTAAAGACAGTCGACGGGCCGCTGCTCCTGATGGCAGGAGCGGGCTCTGGTAAAACAAGGGTTTTGACACACAGGATTGCATATTTAATGGTGGAAAAAGGAGTCAATCCTTACAACATCCTTGCGATAACCTTTACGAATAAGGCAGCGCGCGAAATGCGGGAGAGGATCCAGAAGATGATGGGCGGCGCGGCGGATGAGATTTGGATTTCGACGTTCCACTCGATGTGTGTGCGGATTTTACGCAGAGACATCGACCGTCTCGGATACAACCGCAACTTCACGATTCTTGACTCGACTGATCAGCAGTCGGTCATTAAGTCGATCCTGAAGGACAAGAATATGGACCCGAAGAAATTCGATCCGCGTGCAATCTTGGGGACAATCAGCTCGGCGAAGAACGAATTGATCACGCCGGAAGAGTATGCGAAAACAGCAGGAGATTATTTTTCACAGAAGGTCAGCGATGTGTACGAAGAGTATCAGCGCAGGCTTCGTAAAAATAACGCGCTTGATTTCGATGATTTGATCATGACGACGATTACGCTATTCATCCGTGTACCTGAAGTGCTGGAGTATTATCAGCGCAAGTTCCAGTATATTCACGTCGATGAGTACCAGGATACAAACAGGGCACAATACATGCTGGTAAAATTGCTGGCGCAGCGCTTCCAGAATCTTTGTGTTGTAGGTGACTCCGACCAGTCGATCTATCGCTGGCGCGGTGCTGACATAGCGAATATCCTTTCTTTTGAAAAGGACTATCCAAGAGCGAGTGTCATTTTACTGGAGCAGAATTACCGCTCAACGAAGAAGATTTTGCTGGCTGCGAATATGGTCATCCAGAACAATTTAAACCGCAAGCCGAAGAATCTTTGGACAGAAAATGCGGAGGGCAACAAAATCATGCATTATCGCGCTGACAGTGAGCAGGGCGAAGCACAGTTCGTTATTGGTAAAATCCAGGAACTTGTCCGCAATGGCCGCAAGCTGTCTGATATCGCGATTCTGTACAGGACGAATGCTCAGTCGCGTGTCATCGAGGAATCGTTCCTGAAATCCAATATCGATTACTCGATCGTTGGCGGCATCAAGTTCTATGACAGAAAAGAAATCAAGGACATCCTTGCATACCTCCGTCTGATTTCAAATCCGGATGATGACATCAGTTTGCAAAGGATCATCAATGTTCCGAAGCGTGCGATTGGTTCAACATCCATCGATAAAATTGCCAACTTCGCAACAATGCATGATCTGTCCATGTTCCAGGCACTTGAAACGATTGAAATGATCGGCCTGAGCCCGAAAGCAGAAAAAGCAGCTGCCGAGTTCCGCAACCTGATCAGCAATTACACTCATCAGCAGGAGTATCTGTCAGTAACCGAGCTGGTTGAGGAAGTGCTTGATAAGACCGGTTACCGTGACATGCTGAAGGCGGAAAAGTCGCTGGAATCACAGAGCAGACTTGAAAACATAGATGAATTTTTAACCGTAACAAAAAGCTTTGAAGAAAGCAGTGAAGACAAGAGTCTGGTAGCTTTCCTGACGGATTTGGCGCTTGTTGCCGACATCGATCGACTGGACGATGATGGCGAGCAAAAAACCGATTATGTTACTCTGATGACACTGCACTCAGCCAAGGGCCTTGAATTCCCGGTCGTGTTCCTGATCGGGATGGAAGAAGGAGTCTTCCCTCACAGCCGCTCCTTGATGGAAGAGGACGAAATGGAGGAAGAGCGCCGTCTTGCCTACGTGGGAATTACCCGCGCCGAGGAGCAGCTTTACATCACGAATGCACAGATGCGCACCCTTTTCGGCCGCACGAATATGAATCCGGAATCGCGCTTCATCAAGGAAATTCCAGCTGAATTAATTGAAGACGCCGTTCCGAAAGTAAGAAAACCTTCACCAATGAGCGGCGGCAGGCCTGCCGTGTCAGGAAGACCATCCATGCCAACTCGCGGAGCTGTTACCCGTCCGGTTGCTGCAGCCAGCGGGGGCGAAGGCATTGAATGGAAGGTCGGCGATAAAGCCCAGCATGGCAAGTGGGGAACAGGAACGGTGGTCAGCGTAAAAGGATCCGGAGAAGGAACCGAGCTTGATATCGCGTTCCCAAGCCCAACCGGAATCAAACGATTGCTGGCCAAGTTCGCACCGATTACCAAGGCGTAAACTATATCATTCTTACAATTAAATTACTGTCTGGCTCAAGTGCCTTGCCAGTTATCATCCCTGTGAGAGTTTCCTCGATTATCTTGCGAGAAGCGTTAGCTTTGAGAGTTCGAGTCACTTATCCGGGCTGGCTAAGGTGCTTGTCCTTTACGGTTATGAAAGGGCTGGATTTATGGATTTTCAAAGCGCTGAGAAAAAAGCCAAGGATTTGCAAAATCTGCTGAATCAATATGCTTACGAATATTATGTACTGGATCAGCCGTCGGTTCCCGACTCGGAATATGACAGGCTGCTGCGGGAACTGATTGAAATAGAGGAGCAATTCCCTGAACTGCAGACACCAGAATCTCCTACACTGCGTGTCGGAGGGGAAATTTTAACGATGTTCAACAAGGTCCAGCACGCGATTCCGATGCTAAGTCTCGGAAATGCATTTAATGACCAGGACCTCCGTGATTTCGACCGTCGTGTGCGCCAGGGTGTTGGCGACAATGTTTCCTATGTCTGCGAGCTGAAGATCGATGGTCTTGCAGTGTCGCTCATTTATGAGAATGGCCTGTTGGTGCGAGGTGCCACTCGCGGAGATGGAACCACAGGTGAGGATATTACGTCTAACCTGAAGACAATCCGTTCTATGCCCATCCGCTTGAAGGAGCCGGTTTCGCTTGAAGTCCGCGGTGAGGCGTTCATGCCGAAGAAGTCATTTGAAGCCTTGAATAAAGCAAGGGAAGAACGGGAAGAAGAGCCATTTGCCAATCCGCGGAATGCGGCAGCTGGTTCTTTGCGCCAGCTCGACCCGAAGATTGCGGCTTCAAGAAATCTTGATGTCTTCCTCTATGGAATCGCCAATGTCGGTGATACCGGAATCCGCTCCCACAGCGAAGGCCTGGACTATCTGGAGCAGCTTGGATTTAAAACAAATAAAGAACGCCGGAAAGTGGACAGCATCGAGGGCGTTATTGACTATGTTAACGGCTGGGTCGAAAAACGCCCAGAGCTTCCGTATGATATTGATGGCATCGTCATCAAGGTTGACTCACTCGATCAGCAGGCAGAACTGGGAACAACGGCAAAAAGCCCTCGCTGGGCCATCGCTTTCAAATTCCCGGCTGAAGAAGTCGTGACAACTTTGAAGGACATAGAATTGAGCGTTGGCCGCACCGGAGTTGTCACGCCGACGGCCATCCTTGAACCAGTCCAGGTAGCCGGCACGACAGTTGGCCGTGCATCCTTGCATAATGAAGACCTGATCCGCGAAAAGGATATTAAAATTGGTGACAAAGTCGTCATCAAAAAAGCGGGGGATATCATTCCTGAAGTCGTCAATGTCCTTGCCGAGCAGCGGACGGGCGAAGAGATTGAATTCCATATGCCAACCCACTGCCCTGAATGTGACAGTGAGCTTGTGAGGATTGAAGGCGAAGTCGCGCTTCGCTGTATCAATCCGAAATGCCCTGCCCAGATAAGAGAAGGCTTGATCCACTTTGTTTCCCGCGATGCGATGAACATTGACGGGCTGGGAGAAAGAGTGGTCAGCCAGTTGTTTGCACAAGAATTGATCAAGGATGTAGCCGACATTTATAAGCTGACACGGGAGCAATTGCTGGCTCTCGAGCGAATGGGCGAGAAATCCGTCAATAATCTGCTGTCTGCCATTGAAGCCACAAAGGAAAATTCATTGGAGAAGCTATTGTTTGGCCTCGGTATCCGCCTGGTTGGAGCAAAAGCCGCCAAGACATTGGCGCAGGAATTTGGAACGATGGACCACCTGATGAAGGCATCGAAAGAAGAATTGACTGCCATCAATGAAATCGGCGATAAAATGGCCGACTCCATCGTCACTTATTTTGACAGCGATGAAGTGAGCGAACTGATTTCCGAGTTGAAAGCAGTCGGCGTCAATATGGAATACAAAGGCCCTAAGAAGATTACCGCAGAAGATTCTGATTCGTTCTTTGCCGGTAAAACAATCGTGTTGACAGGCAAGCTCGAGCAGTTGAGCCGAAACGAAGCGAAAGATAAGATTGAGGCGCTAGGCGGCAATGTAGCCGGCAGCGTCAGCAAGAAAACAGACTTGGTCATTGCCGGAGAAGATGCCGGCTCGAAGCTGACAAAAGCTGAAAGCCTTGGGATTGAAGTGTGGAATGAGGAGAGAATGCTTGAAGAATTAAACAAATAAGAGGTGTACACGCCATGAGAAAGCTCTCAATGGTCGCTCTATCCCTTGTCCTTCTGCTGACGGCCTGTGCCCCGAATTTTCAAAAGCAGGAACAGGTTGTCCAGAAGAAGGATGATGATACTAAAGAAAAAGCGATTATCCCGAAATACAAGATTTCGGAAGAATATTACCGTACAATCATGCCGTTTGAGCCCGGGGAAGCACGCGGCATGGTCGTCAACAACCTGAATACGCGCTATGACATAACCGAGTTCGAAACCGGACTGATGCGCGTGGCCCAGAACTCTTTTCCAACCGATAAGTATGTTTTTAAAGAAGGACAGTACCTTGATGGAGACACAGTTTCCGCCTGGCTGGAACGCGAAATGACTCCGGCGCAGGCTGCGGCAAAGGAAAAAGAGCTCAAAGCCAAGCAAGAAAACAAAAATAAGAAGGTTACAGTGAAAAACCTGGGCCTAAACCCTGCCGACCCCGGCAAGGGAGATGTCCACGATCGAAATAAAAAGAACCCTATTTACCTCGCCCACATCCTGGAACATAACTATCTCGTCCAGTCGGGTGAAAAGGATACGTACCAGCTTGGCGGCATTGCCATTGGGCTGGCGCTGAATTCCGTCCACTATTATCGTGAGGAAGCATTTGGAGCTGTGTTCGAGAAAAATATTTCTCGTAAAGTGCTGGAGGCAGAAGGCAAAAAAATCGCCCAGCAGGTCGTAAGCAGACTCCGGAACATCGAAGAATTAAGGAATGTGCCAATCACTATTGGATTGTTTGAGCAGGAAAGCCGGTCTTCTGTTGTACCAGGAAACTTCTTCACTTATGCCGAAGTTTCACAAGGCAGCAACAATATCGGCAGCTGGAAAGATGTAAAAGAAGAGTATATTCTCTTCCCATCTGCCAAAGCCGAGAAGGAACACAGAGATGACCTGACCTTTTTTGAAAACTTCAAACAAGACGTAGAAGAGTACTTCCCTAACTTCAACGGCGTCATAGGAAAAGGCTTTTATGTGGATGGACAGCTGCAGGAGCTTAACATCGAGATTCCTATCCAGTTTTACGGAAAAGCAGAATCAATCGGATTCACCCAGTACGTGACCGGCCTGGTGATGGAGCATTTCCCTAACTACATCTCCGTTCAGGTCAGTGTATCCTCCGTCGTTGGCCAGGAAGCCCTGATTGTCAAAAAGCCAGATCAGGATGAACCATTTGTCCATATTTATCAATAAGGAAAAGCAAAGAGCTAATTGGCTCTTTGTTTTTTTACATTGGAGAGAAAGGCGAAGCCATATGCGTGCTTTGCAGGGAACGGGATATTGGGAATTAAAAAGAGGTTTATTGAAGTGAGGGCAGCCCGGAAATTTTGGTCATTAAAGGTGTATCTATCATTCTAAGTAATTCGTCTAAATAAGAAACTGGTTTGAGGAGGAATTAGATGAAGTCTCTACTCCTGTGTGGGATGCTTCTCATTTTATTGGCCGGTTGTACACAATCTGGGTCCATCCCTGTTACAGCAGAAGACCAACAGGAGATTGAAAAATACATCCGGCAGGAAGTGATGTCAGCAAACTTTGGCGGAGAAATCTTTAGTGCATATGAGATATTGGGCTCTGACCATGAGAAAAGTGAACTATACATTTGGGCGTTAATCGAGGAATACTACAGGGAAGGCACAAATATAGAACAGGGTACTGGAATGTCTGTTCCGATGGTGCTCAAGGTTGATCAAACTGAAAGTCCCCTAAAAGTACTCAGCCATACTGAGCCAAGAGACGGAAGTTTTTATGCTGCTGATATTAAAGACATGTTCCCCTACTATGCTGAGAAAAAAGCCCTTAACTACCCAACAAGCCATGTAGACAAGCTGGTTAAAGAGATTGAGGCTGAAGTTGATGGAAAATAGTATTGAAAAAGCAAAGAGGGCTGCTCTTTGCTTTTTACATGCATTTCTTGATATCAAGTATTGTCTGGAGATGCATTCCTTCATGGAAAATCGTCCGGACGAGAACCTGTTCGATGGTGTGCATCCCCATCTCGGTTGGCGGGAATTCCTCCTCAAGGCGATCGCCGTACAACTCTTTGATTCTCGCAGGCTGGGCTTTGAGCAATTCTTTTAACTCAGCATAGGAAGGAGTTTCTTCGGTGAAATTCGCTGGAGAAGTTCCATAGCCGAACCAGTTATTGAAGTTTTCCGGAATATCCGCTTTTTCCTTTGTCACAGCCTGGATCCATAGATATTGGTCAAGATAAATATGTCCAAGATTCCAGCGGAAATTGTTATGGAAACCCGCGGGGATCTTTTCTGCATCCTCAGCAGTAACCGTATCTGAAACAGCTAAAACCTCGCTGCGGCAGGATTCGAGTAGATTGAACAAGACTTCGTGACGTTTTTTCATATAAAATGATCTCCTTTTATGAATGATAGATAAATATTCTCTAGTTTTTCGTATTTCCCTTCTGAAGGAGAGTGCGATTTTATTGTAAGGATCAATTTATTGGCGATAATCTGATTTAATCGACCACATTCTTGAATATATCAGCGGAAAATGAAATATATCAACCACATTTCGGGATATATCGATCACATTTTAAAATATATCGACCACACTGAAAAAAACCTCCAAATTATAATATTGACATAATAAAAAATGAGAAAATTCGCAATCCAAGACTTGCTAGTACGTTGGCATTGAACACTACAAGACTCTCATGATAGAATGGGGAAGGAATGAAAACGTTTTAGTATGCAGGAGGGGATAGAATGGTTCAGCCATACAAACACGAGCCTTTCACGAATTTTAAAGTTGATGAAAACCGTGAAGGATACTTAACAGGACTAAAAACAGTAGAAGGCTATCTTGGCCAGGATTACGATTTGGTAATTGGCGGAGAGAGAATTTCAACTGAAGACAAGATTGTATCTTACAACCCATCCAATAAAGAAGAAGTTATTGGACGCGTTTCAAAGGCAAACCGCGATTTAGCTGAAAAAGCAATGCAGGCTGCTGTTGAAGCGTTCAAAACATGGAAGAAAGTAAAGCCTGAAACACGTGCAGATGTATTATTCAAGGCTGCAGCGATCATCCGCCGCCGCAAGCATGAGTTCTCTGCCCTTTTAACAAAAGAAGCAGGCAAGCCTTGGAACGAAGCAGATGCTGATACAGCAGAAGCAATCGATTTCCTAGAGTACTATGCCCGCCAAATGCTGAAAATCAAAGACGGTATGCCAGTAAACAGCCGTCCAAATGAATATAACCGTTATGATTACATTCCTCTCGGAGTGGGAATCGTTATTTCACCTTGGAACTTCCCATTAGCGATTATGGCCGGTACTACTGTAGCAGCGATCGTTACTGGTAACACAGTTCTATTAAAGCCAGCTTCTACAACTCCAGTAGTTGCAGCAAAGTTTGTTGAAGTTATGGAAGAAGCAGGTCTTCCTGCGGGTGTTCTTAACTTTGTACCGGGAAGCGGCGCAGAAGTGGGCGACTACCTTGTTGACCATAAGGATACTCGCTTCGTAAGCTTCACAGGTTCACGTGACGTGGGTCTGCGCATTTACGAGCGCGCTTCAAAATTGAGCGAAGGCCAAATCTGGCTTAAGCGTGTAATCGCTGAAATGGGCGGAAAAGATACTATGGTTGTCGACAAAGATGCTGATCTTGAGTTAGCAGCCCAGGCGATCACTGCTTCCGCTTTCGGTTTCTCAGGACAAAAATGCTCTGCATGTTCACGTGCTGTAATCGTAGAAGATGTATATGATCAAGTTCTTAATCGTGTAGTTGAGCTTACAAATGAGCTTAAGCTTGATGATCCTACAGATCAAAGCACTTTCATGGGTCCTGTTAATGACCAGGGTGCGTTCGACAAAATCATGAGCTACATCGAAATCGGCAAAGAAGAAGGCCGTTTGATGACTGGCGGCGAAGGAGACAGCTCAAAAGGCTACTTCATCAAGCCTACAATCTTCGCTGATCTTGATCCAAATGCAAGAATCATGCAGGAAGAGATCTTCGGACCAGTTGTCGCATTCGCAAAGGCGAAGGACTTCGACCATGCCCTTGAAATCGCGAACAACACTGAGTACGGCCTGACTGGAGCTGTCATCACGCGCAACCGTGAAAACATCCAGAAGGCTCGTGAAGATTTCCATGTCGGAAACCTTTACTTCAACCGCGGCTGCACAGGTGCAATCGTAGGATACCAGCCATTCGGCGGATTCAACATGTCAGGAACAGATTCAAAAGCTGGCGGACCAGACTATCTGCTTCTTCACATGCAAGCAAAAACTACATCTGAAATGTACTAATACAGATTTAAATCCCTTCTCATTTTGAGAGGGGATTTTTTTGTTTTCACAAAAAACCTGTAACTAAGGGCAAAGCACGAGAACCTCTTTTATGATATGGAGGGCTTCTGTACTGTTAGGTCTGAAATATTCCTCTTTGGTCCAAACGTTGATATGGTAAGGTTTCAAGACTCTTTTCTTGATGAAAAGAGTCTTTTTTCTATAGGTCGATTTTCTTAATCTGAAAAATTTTTCAGAAAAATTTAACAAAATAGTTGCAATCTAAAAACACTGTTATATAATACATATTAGAGTTATTGATACTGTACTATAACAAAGAGGTGAGGATAGTAAATGTCGACGCAAACTACAGGTATTGAAATCATAGGCAGCATGAAAAGCGGATATGAAGAAATTTTGACGCCGGAAGCGCTTGATTTTGTTGAGCGGCTTGAGAGACATTTTGGAGAGCGCCGGGTGGAACTGCTGGCAGCCCGTAAAAAGCGTCAGGCGGAAATTAATACTGGCAAGCTGCCGGACTTCCTGCCAGAAACAAAGCATATTCGTGAAGGAGATTGGACGATCGCTCCGCTGCCAAAAGACTTGCAGGATCGGCGGGTGGAAATCACAGGTCCAACAGACAGGAAGATGATCATCAACGCGCTTAATTCCGGAGCGAAAATATTTATGGCTGATTGTGAAGACTCAACTTCGCCGACATGGGAAGCGATAGTGGAGGGGCAGATCAATTTAAGGGATGCTGTCAATCGGACGATTTCCTTTGAAAATCCTAACGGAAAGAAGTATCTACTTAACGAAAAAACAGCTGTTTTAATGGTTCGCCCGCGAGGCTGGCATCTGGAAGAAAAACATATATTGCTCGATGGTAACCCAATTTCAGGCGGATTATTCGATTTCGCAATGTACTTTTTCCATAATGCGAAAAAGTTGGTGGAGCAGGGGACAGGGCCATACTTCTATCTCCCGAAAATGGAGAGCCACCTTGAAGCCCGCCTATGGAATGATGTGTTCGTTTACGCACAGAATGACGTCGGCATTCCACAGGGAACGATTAAAGCAACTGTTTTAATAGAAACCATCCTGGCCTCATTCGAAATGAATGAAATTCTCTACGAATTGAAGGAGCACTCGGCTGGACTCAATTGCGGCCGCTGGGACTACATTTTTAGCTACTTGAAGAAGCTACGCTCGCAGGATGATGTAATTTTACCTGATCGCTCACAGGTGACGATGACGGTACCGTTCATGAGATCATACTCCCTGCTGACGATCCAGACTTGCCACAGGCGCAAGGCACCAGCAATGGGCGGCATGGCGGCACAAATTCCGATTAAGAACGATGAGGAAGCAAACGCTGAAGCATTCGCCAAGGTCCGAGCTGATAAGGAACGTGAAGCCCGCGATGGCCATGATGGAACCTGGGTCGCACATCCGGGATTGGTACCTGTAGCGATGGAGGCATTCAATCAGGAAATGCTGCAGCCGAATCAAATTGAATCAGGTAAGCAGATGGACATAGAAGTAAATGCTGAAGACCTTCTGGCTGTACCAGAGGGGACTATAACAGAAGCTGGGGTCCGCATGAATATCAATGTCGGCATCCAGTACGTCGCTTCCTGGCTGAATGGCCGCGGCGCAGCCCCGATCCATAATCTGATGGAAGATGCAGCAACAGCGGAGATTTCCCGTGCGCAGTTATGGCAATGGATCCGCCACCCGAAAGGTGTTCTTGATGATGGCCGTGAAGTGACAGCAGAAATGTATCATGAGCTGAAAGTAGAAGAACTTGAAAAAATTAAACTGGAAGTCGGCGAAGCCGTTTTTGAAAACGGAAAATTTGAGCAGGCAGCAGAACTGTTTGATCAATTAATTTTAAACGATGAGTTTGTTGAGTTTTTGACATTGCCTGGATACCGGGCGCTGGCTTAATAGTTTGATAGATTAATATAAAAATAATTATTAGGAGGAACAGATAATGACTCAAAATCGTGTAAAGCAATTGCAGGAAAGCTGGGAAATGGATAGCAGATGGGCTGGAGTGGAACGGACATATACTGCAGAGGACGTCATCAAGCTCCGCGGTTCGATTGATATTGAATATACACTGGCACGTCGCGGTGCTGAAAAGCTTTGGACGCTTGTGAATGAAGAGGACTTCGTCAATGCACTGGGCGCTCTGACCGGTAACCAGGCGGTTCAGCAGGTAAAAGCAGGCTTGAAGGCAATTTATCTGAGCGGCTGGCAGGTTGCGGCAGATGCAAACCTTTCCGGAAATATGTATCCTGACCAGAGCTTGTACCCGGCAAACAGTGTTCCTGCAGTCGTCAAGCGCATTAACCAGGCACTTCAGCGGGCTGACCAGATTACTCACGGTGAAGGAGACGATTCAATCGATTGGTTTGCACCGATCGTGGCGGATGCAGAAGCAGGCTTCGGCGGCCAGTTGAATGTGTTTGAACTAATGAAAGGCATGATTGAAGCTGGTGCTGCCGGAGTCCACTTTGAAGACCAGCTTTCCTCCGAAAAGAAATGCGGACACCTTGGCGGAAAAGTGCTGCTTCCTACACAAACGGCTGTACGCAACCTGATTGCGGCGCGCCTTGCAGCTGATGTAATGGGAACGCCTACGTTGATCGTGGCACGTACAGATGCTAATGCAGCGGATTTGATCACAAGCGATGTTGATCCATATGATGCTCCGTTCATCACAGGTGAAAGGACTCCTGAAGGATTCTTCCGTGTCAAGGCTGGCCTTGACCAGGCCATCGCCCGTGGCCTTGCTTATGCTCCATATGCAGACCTGGTTTGGTGCGAGACATCTGAACCGGACCTGGAGGAAGCTCGCCGCTTTGCAGAAGCAATCCATGAAAAGTATCCTGGCAAGCTGCTTGCATACAATTGCTCACCATCATTCAACTGGAAAAAGAAGCTGGATGACGAAACGATTGCTAAGTTCCAGGTGGAGCTGGGCAAGATGGGTTACAAGTTCCAGTTCGTCACACTTGCAGGCTTCCACGCCCTGAATCATAGCATGTTTGAACTGGCACGCGGCTACAAAGAGCGCGGCATGGCTGCATACTCCGAGCTGCAGCAGGCTGAATTCGCCAGCGAGCAGTATGGCTACACAGCAACAAGGCACCAGCGCGAAGTCGGAACTGGCTACTTCGATGATGTATCAATGGTCATTTCCGGAGGGACTTCTTCAACGACTGCTTTGAAAGGCTCAACGGAAGAAGCGCAGTTTACTGCTTCTTGATTTAGCTTTATTGCGGGTTTGCTCTTCGCCTGGGCCCTCCAATTCAGGCGAAGATTTACCATAATGTTTTAGACTTTTTCACCTTGCATTCTCCTATTTGTGTCCTCCTCTTCGATCTGAAGAGGAGGTTTTTTTGCGGGAAAATAGGATAACCTTAAACTAGCACAGACTCTTGGGCGGAAACATACATAGTATTATATTGATCATAAAGACAGAAAATGAGATTGTTCGCGGTCAAGGAAATGATGGACAAAAAATGAAGGGAATTAAGGATTTTTGTCCGTCATCAAGGCAATGATGGACAGAAAGTGAAGGGTAATCATGATTTTTGTCCGTCATTGAATCAGCAGGGAGCGTGGTTTTAGCTCAAGGCCAGTCTAAAGGGTTAATATTAGTGTATTGAATGTAAAACACAAAACCATTGTTGTATTAAGTTGGGGGTGACTAAGTTGAGCAACAGCAAATTGGATGATTACTTGCAGCAGGGGATCCATGGTGCGAAACAGACAAAGCCGGATGAGAGAAGGAGATTCCTTACCACACTGAGGGAGCGGGTGATCATTGCGCTTTCTCAGGGTGAAGTCATGAGGAAGGGCGTTGAACCCGAGGTGGAGCAGCTGATGGATGAAAATCGTGAAGCCCACCTCTTTTTAAACGGAAATATAGCCTATACTCATTTATCTGAATACATTAAAGCGGCAGAAAAGCGCGGCATCGAGTTTACGATTGTCACGAACAAGGAGTATGATTCGGAGCTTGGACTTGTTTTGGCACATGACCATGCGATTGATAAAGAGGAGATTTATCTTTCGAAAAAAGTGAGGCCAGTCGTACAAACGAGTCCTAAGGTAAAGAAGAAGGGCTTTTTTTCAAAGCTGTTCGGGAGATAAAATAAGCGGCTTGCGAGGACCGCTTATTTTATTTGCTTATTTAAGAAGCACAAATACTTCGATTTAAAATTAACTTTTCGATTGTTTGTTCCTTACTTTTTCTTCACGGGTGCTTAGAAAAATGGTAATTTCCACTACTAAGAAGCCATTTATCTTATTCATAAAATAGTTGAAAAATGTACATCTATCCTAGCAGGTTTGTCCATTCAAATTTTCTCACCTCCTCATATATTATTTTAGATACTTTTAAGGAGGTGAAGGTTGTATGCACAACAATATTTTAACAACGGGACCTATGAAAATTCCGGGAAGGGTTACAGGTGACCCTGAAGGCGGGCCGCCTGAAGTGATGCGTGTGTCGATTAAGAATCCAACAACAAGAAGTTTTAGGATTAGGCTGTTTGCAGAAGTATGTTATATAGCACAGGATGGTTCAGGAGTTGGATTAAGAGAAGAGATTTTTCCGGATGATGAATTTATTATACCTGCAAATAATTGTCGAAACAGAACATTCCCATTTTTAATAGTTCCGGACATTGGAGCCAGAGTAGGTGATCAGCTGCGTTTTTTTGCAGTAGGCGACCTTGGTGATGAGGCAGAAAAGCTAGAGTTGTCTTTTGTTGGACAAAGGGTCACAGATGGAAGCCAAATGAACGAACCCACACTGTTCTTTCGCCACTCCGATCTTCTTGTAGTCAGAAATACCCGAATCCACTCGATTCCATCATTAAACGATATTAATACTCAATCGACAAATAAATGGCTAGATGAGTAAATAACTTACAGCAATAGGGATAAGCTAACATGCTTTGTCCCTTTTGTTTTTTAACTTATTAGTATTCGTAAAATTCAGAATGATGTTGAAAACGTCTTTTATCTCCTGCGATCCTTTGACTTTTGATACAATAGAACAAACAGCAAGGCTTGTATTGCTTTAACGTGCAAAACTTTGCTATCATCAATATTATTATTGTCTGACGATTTACAATGGAGGTGCTTTTATGACAAGGATTTCAGAGGAACAGGTGAAGCATGTCGCACACCTGGCGAGATTAGCGATAACTGAAGAAGAGGCAGAAAAGCTGTCAGACCAGCTGGCTAAAATTATTACATATGCAGAGCAGTTGAATGAGCTGAATACAGATAATGTTGAGCCGACAGCACATGTTCTTGAAATAAAAAATGTTATGCGCGAAGACCGTGCACAAGAGGGACTGCCACGCGAAGAGGTCTTGAAGAATGCGCCTGAACATAAGGATGGACAGATTAAAGTACCTGGAATTATGGAGTAGGAGGATCGTCGATGAGTTTATTTGAACATAAGATTTCAGAGCTTCATGAGCTTTTACATAAAAGAGACCTAAGCGTTTCCGACCTGGTTGATGAATCGTTCAAGCGGATTGGCGAGGTTGAAGGCAAGGTTCAGGCGTTTTTAACATTGGATGAAGAAAATGCGAGAGCAGCAGCGAGAGCATTGGATGAAAAGGCGGTACAGAACGCTCCAACCAATAAATTATATGGCCTTCCTATCGGAATCAAGGACAATATTGTCACCAAGGGATTGCGGACGACGGCAGCGAGCAAGATCCTCGAAAACTTTGATCCTATTTATGATGCTACGGTTGTCCAGAAATTGAAGCAAGAGGAAACGGTAACAATCGGCAAACTGAACATGGATGAATTCGCAATGGGATCATCAAATGAAAACTCAGGTTTTAAAAAGACATTAAACCCGTGGAATCTTGATCGAGTGCCGGGAGGTTCTTCTGGCGGATCTGCAGCATCGGTTGCGGCAGGAGAGGTGCTCTTCTCGCTTGGATCCGATACAGGCGGTTCGATTCGCCAGCCCGCATCATATTGTGGGGTGGTCGGCATGAAGCCTACTTATGGGCTTGTTTCCCGCTTCGGCCTGATTGCCTTTGCGTCATCACTGGATCAGATTGGACCAATTACACGCAATGTAGAGGATAATGCTTTTCTATTAAAAGCGATCGCAGGATATGATGAAATGGATTCAACTTCCGCAAACGTGGACATCCCTGACTATATCGCTTCATTGACTGGTGATATCAGGGGGCTTCGGATCGCTGTGCCGAAGGAATACCTCGGTGAGGGCGTTAGTGAAGAAGTCCGTAAATCAGTATTGGATGCACTTATTGTACTTGAGGGCCTGGGTGCAACTTGGGAAGAGGTATCACTGCCGCACTCGAAGTATGCTCTGTCGACATATTACTTGTTGTCATCTTCTGAAGCGTCTGCCAACCTTGCCCGATTTGACGGAGTCCGCTATGGCTACCGTTCACCAAATGCTGAGAACCTGATTGAAATGTATAAAAAGACTCGTGCAGAGGGCTTCGGAGAGGAAGTAAAACGCCGTATCATGCTTGGAACTTTTGCTCTCAGCTCAGGCTATTATGATGCTTACTATAAAAAGGCTCAGAAGGTCCGTACTCTCATTAAGCAGGACTTCGAGAAAGTGTTTGAGCAGTATGATGTCATCATCGGACCGACAGCACCAACTCCGGCATTTAAGCTTGGCGAAAACACTAAGGATCCGATGACGATGTATGTAAATGATATTTTGACAATCCCGGTCAACCTGGCAGGTGTACCGGCCATCTCGGTACCTTGCGGCTTGGACAAAGGCCTGCCGCTTGGGCTGCAAATTATCGGCCGCCATTTCGATGAAAGCACTGTATATAAGGTTGCACATGCATTCGAGCAGGCAACCGAATTCCATAAACAACAACCTGAGCTGTAAAGGGGGGAACACGATGAAATTTGAAACGGTAATTGGCCTTGAGGTCCATGTAGAATTAAAAACAGAATCGAAAATCTTTTCGGCGAGCCCGAACCATTTTGGAGCGGAGCCGAATACAAATACAAGCGTGATCGATCTTGGTTACCCTGGCGTACTGCCGGTGGTGAATAAAAAAGCAGTTGAGTACGCTATGAAGGCCGCTATGGCTCTGAACTGTGAAGTTGCTGAGCACACGAAATTCGACCGGAAAAACTATTTTTACCCGGACAACCCGAAGGCCTATCAGATTTCCCAGTTTGATAAGCCAATTGGCGAGAATGGCTGGATTGAAATTGAGGTCAATGGCTATAAAAAGAAAATCGGTATTACACGGATCCATATGGAAGAGGATGCAGGCAAGCTGACACATGGCAATGGATATTCTCTAGTTGACTACAACCGCCAGGGAACACCGCTTGTAGAGATCGTATCGGAGCCCGATATACGAACGCCGGATGAGGCATATGCCTACCTTGAAAAGTTAAAGTCCATCATACAGTACACGGGCGTATCGGATTGTAAAATGGAAGAAGGTTCACTGCGCTGTGACGCCAACATCTCGATCAGGCCGGTTGGCCAAAAGGAATTTGGTACAAAAACAGAGCTGAAGAACCTGAACTCTTTCAACTTCGTACGCAGAGGTCTGGAATACGAGGAAAAGCGGCAGGAAGAGGAAATTCTCGCTGGCCGTGAAATCCAGCAGGAAACAAGGCGATATGACGAATCAACGAACTCCACCATCCTTATGCGAGTAAAGGAAGGATCGGATGACTATCGTTATTTCCCTGAACCTGATCTGCCTGACCTTTATATCGATAAAGAGTGGAAGGCAAGAGTCCGTGCCGAAATCCCTGAATTGCCAGATCAGCGCAAAAAGCGATATGTCGAGGAGATGGGATTGCCAGCATACGATGCAGAGGTTTTAACTGTATCAAAAGAGATGGCGGATTTCTTTGAATCAGTGGTCAAAGCAGAAGCTGACCCAAAACAGGCATCCAACTGGCTGATGGGTGAGTTCTCAGCCTACCTGAAGGCTGAATCGAAAGAACTGAATGAGACGGCGTTGACTCCTGAAGGGCTTGCCGGTTTGATTAAGCTGATTGAAGACGGCACAATCTCTTCCAAGATTGCCAAGCAGGTGTTCAAAGAATTGGTCGAAAACGGCGGCGACCCAGAGACAATCGTCAAGGAGAAGGGACTAATCCAAATCTCTGACGAAGGAGCGCTGCTCAAGATCATTACCGAGATTATCGATGCTAACCCGCAGTCTGTAGAAGATTTCAAAGGCGGGAAAGATAAAGCAAAAGGCTTCTTGGTCGGCCAGATCATGAAAGCTACAAAAGGGCAGGCTAACCCGCCGCTGGTAAACAAATTGCTTGTTGAGGAATTGAATAAGAGATAATAGCGAAAGCTGACGATTTGTTCGTCAGCTTTTTTGTCGATATTTCCCGAGAAATGATAAAAACGAAATTATACTAATTTCCCACCTGCAACTCATGATCGTGTATGATGCTGAAGAATGCCTTCTTATCTGCAACAACATATTGCATAGATTCTGTATTAAAGATCATATAGACAGGAACCATATTGGTTTGCAGCTCAGGATACTGCTTCTTCAGTCCTTCGATATCATCTGATATATGGAAGGAGTCTAGCTTTTCCTTTGCGTCGTCGGGAATGTCATACTTTTCTGACTCTCCACGTGGAACAATTGCCAGGACAGAAAGTTTCTCAGGATTCTTCGAAAGGAAATCATTAAAAGGTGGCAGGTTTTCAATTATTATTTTTACATAATATGTGCTGTAACCCTTTTCCCATTTTGCTTTTATCTTAAAGTAAATCCTATCCATATAAAGGCTTTTAGGAATCGACATGGTGTGCGCTACAACCTTTTTCTTTTCCATCCCGGGTGCGGCGTTAACCTGGCTGATTTCTATTCTTTCAGGTTTAAAACCTGAAGGAAAAGAGACTGCTAGTATCTCTTTTTCCTTCACTTTAGATGGGTTCATGCCAGCCATGGCTTTGATTGGATTTATTTCTTTCGTTTTGGTGCCATGCCACTCATACTGGCCGAGTATGATTGGAATCTCCTGTCCATTCACCGTGATGCTGGGTTCAGGCGGCTTTTCCTCTTTGTATAATTTGAAACGGTCCATGGCAATCAATACGGTTAAAAGCAATATAGCAGTAGTTCCATAGAATAACAGCTTTCTTTTCATTATTTTCTCCTAAGAATTGATTTTCTCTTTATATCAATTCCCTTAAAGATATGTAAATTCCTGTAAGATTTTATCGAAAAAATAAAAATACCACAGAGAAAGGTTCTCTGTGGCATCAGGTTAGGATTTTAAATTTTCAATACTCATATCGAATTCCTTTTCAATCTCTGAATTCGGAGTATAAGTAACCAGGCTGACCACTATGGAAACAACCAGGTTGATAAGGAAGCCAGGGACGATTTCATACATCACATCGCTCAAGCCGACATTGCTCCAGATGACAACTGTAGCTGCACCGGCAATCATACCGAGAATGGCACCCCAGTTGGTCATCTTCCTCCAGTATAGACTGAGGAGGATGATTGGTCCGAACGCTGCTCCGAAGCCTGCCCAGGCGTATGCAACCAGGCCGAGAATCGTGTCATTCTGTACCCATGCAAGAGCAGCAGCGATGATTGCTACAACGAGTACTGCCATACGTCCGAAAAATACGTATTGCTTATCTGATTTCTCTTTTTTGAACAAGATTTTGTATAAGTCTTCTGTAAGGGCGCTTGATGTAACGATCAACTGGGAGGAAATCGTGCTCATGATTGCAGCCAGGACAGCGGCAAGCATGAATCCTGCAAACAACGGATGGAAGAAGATTTGCCCGAGCACAATGAAGACTGCTTCAGGGTTATCCAGCTTAACATCCGGATTCTGTTTAAAATAAGCAAGACCGACCAGAGCGGTTAGAATGGCTCCAAGTAAGGAGAAAATCATCCATCCCATTCCGATTCGTCTAGCACTCTTTGTTTCTTTTATTGATGTGATGGCCATGAAGCGGGTAATGATATGCGGCTGGCCGAAGTAGCCAAGGCCCCATGCTGCAGTTGAAATGATGCCGAGTACTGTTGTTCCTTTGAATAAATCAAGCAATGCAGGATCGATGGAACGGATAGTGTCGAACGTTTCTGCAGGTCCGCCTGTTTTTGTGAATCCGATGATCGGGACAAGCAGCAGAGCGAGGACCATCATCATTCCCTGTATGAAGTCGGTATAGCTTACCGCCAGGAAGCCGCCAAATAATGTGTATGCCACTACAACAACGGAAACCAGCACTAAGCCAGTATGATAATTAAGGCCGAATGAACTCTGGAAGAAAACTGCTCCGGCAACCATTCCGGAGGAAACATAAAAAGTGAAAAATAGAAGAATAACAATTCCGGATACAATTCTTAAAAGCTTTGTATCATCTTTAAAACGGTTTTCCAGGAAGCTTGGTATTGTGATGGAGTCATTCGCCACATGTGTGTATGAACGAAGTCGAGGTGCTACATACAGCCAGTTTAGATATGCGCCTACAGTCAGGCCGATGGCAATCCACGCGCTCGCTAAACCGCTTACATAAATTCCGCCTGGCAGCCCCATTAACAGCCAGCCGCTCATATCGGCCGCTCCTGCGCTAAGTGCTGTGACTGCCGGACCGAGTGATCTGCCGCCAAGCATGTAGTCCGTCAGATTGGTTGTCTTTTTGTAGGAGTACCAGCCGATATAAAGCATCGCGGCCATGTAAATTCCGATAGAAATGATTTGATACATATCGTTGGACATCATCTTTCCCCCTTTATTATTTTGAAAAAATATTAAAAAAATATTGCTAATACAAATAATATTCTATCATTTCATTTAAATGAATAACAATCTATTTTTTTGCTGAAAATGCTATCTAATAAATAGTAATTTACTTTGTTAATATATTTATAGAAAAAAGCCATGGTTGGATCACCATGGTTTATCATCATGCTTTTTTAGGGGGGAGACGGTCTTTCTTCACTTTTTTATCATTGATCTTCGGTTCTGTACGGTTAAAGTAGTTCTGCAAATTTGAACGGTGCAGAAAAATTAAAAGTATAATAAAAGCAGTAAAAATTAGGTGTTCATTTTTGTCCGGAGTGAAGAAAGAATAAATGAGCATTGCGACCCCAACTGAAATGGAACCCATGAACACATATTTGGTCAGGTAGATCACGGCAAAAAAAGTTATGTAAACTGTGAGGAACATCCCGATATCAATTATCAATAATGCTCCGGCAGTTGTGGCAATTGCTTTTCCACCGCGGAATCCTGCGAAGATCGGGAAGCAGTGTCCAATAACCCCAATTAATCCGGTATACAATGTATCTACCGGGATATTGAAAATCAGCGGAAGAGAGGCTGCAAGCATGCCTTTTGCCACATCAATAAGCAGGACAACGAGGGCGGCTCTTTTTCCCATTACCCGCAGCGTATTGGTTGCACCAGGGTTTTTGCTGCCATGGTCTCTGATATCTACATGGAAAAAGTATTTGCCAATCAATATTGCCGTGGGAATTGAACCGATTAAATATGCAGCCAGGAGAATCATCCAGGTCATAAAAATCACCCCTCTAATCTAGTTTATGATAGATAGATGGAAAGCCTCATCTGTGAAAGTTGCCATTGGGGGTATTACCAATTTATGTAACCACCCTCCCTGTATTGTAAAAAATAACTTGTATGATTGGAAGAGTTTTTCGAAAAATACGATAGTTACCACTTTGATTAAATGATATGTTTCTCTTTGATAAATAGGTGTAAGTGGTTTATGATATATCCGGTAGTATTCGGGTGATTGCCTGGACGAGAAATATAAGCTATGATGTAAAATGATGGAATCAAAAACCATATTAAGTAGGATGATGGGTATGAAAAGAGCAAGAATCATTTATAATCCGACTTCAGGACGTGAAGTTTTTAAAAAGCATCTTGCCGAGGTTTTGGTGAAGCTGGAAAATGCCGGCTTTGAAACCTCCTGCCACGCAACGACAGGTGAAGGGGATGCGACGCAGGCTGCGAGGATTGCGGTCGAGCGGCGTTATGACCTGGTGATTGCAGCTGGCGGTGATGGGACGATCAATGAAGTGGTCAATGGCATTGCTGAGCAGGAATACCGCCCAAAAATTGGCGTCATTCCAGTAGGCACAACGAATGACTTTGCACGCGCGCTGCATATTCCACGGGATATCGAGGCAGCGGTGGACATCATTGTAAAAGGTGAAACGATTCCGGTCGACGTAGGCCGGATCAACGATAAATATTTCATTAATATCGCAGGCGGCGGCAGGCTGACTGAGCTTACATATGAAGTTCCAAGCAAGCTCAAGACGATGCTGGGCCAGCTCGCTTATTATCTAAAAGGAATCGAGATGCTGCCATCCATACGTGCATCCGAAGTGACGATTGAATACGATGGCAAGCTGTTCGAAGGTGAGGCCATGATGTTCCTTGTCGGCCTGACGAACTCTGTCGGAGGATTTGAGCGCCTTGCACCTAATTCATCGATTAACGACGGTTTGTTCTCGCTGTTGATCTTAAAAAAGACAAACCTGGCTGATTTTATCAGGATTGCTTCCCTGGCAGTGAGAGGCGAACACATCCATGATCCTGGCGTAATTTACACACAGGCAAATCGGATTAAGGTGCAGGCGAAGGAAACGGTCCAGTTGAATCTCGATGGTGAATACGGCGGAAACCTTCCAGCCGAATTCGAAAACCTGTTCAGGCATATCGAAGTCTATGTGCCTCTTGACGAAATCCGCCCAGAAGACCGTCCGGAGAACCTCGAATTGAATTTTAAAGCAGAATGATTGGAAACCACTCCGGTGCTGGGGTGGTTTTTTTGTGTTTTGAAATAGGGTATAGAAGGATATTCCTTAATAAGAGGTTATATTCCTTAAAATTAAAATATATTCCTTAAAACTACAGATATATTCCTGGAAAGCCGGACATATTCCTGTAAAGTGCAATTTATTCCTAAATTAAAATTCATGAATGCATAACTGGCCTTCGATATGAAAAATTTGCCTATAAAACATAATTGGAAGAAAATAATAGATAATATGATAAAAGGATGTGGATACATAATGGGGAAGAAGGCGTTGATCAATATCGACTATACATATGACTTTGTGGCAGACGATGGACGGCTTACTTGCGGGGAGCCTGGACAGGCGATTGAAGAAAACCTTGTTGGCGTGACAAAGGAATTCATCAAAAATGGTGACTATGTGGTTTTCGCTATTGATGTCCATGATGAGGGAGACGATTTCCACCCGGAGACGAAGCTGTACCCGCCTCATAATATCCGCGGTACGAAGGGAAGAGATTTGTACGGCAGCCTTCAAGAGGTTTATGAGGAAAACAAGGGCCTTGAAAATGTTTATTATATCGATAAGACAAGATATTCAGCATTCGCAGGCACGGATTTGGAAATAAAATTGCGTGAGCGGGGCATAACGGAAGTTCATCTTGTAGGCGTATGTACGGATATTTGCGTACTTCATACAGCGGTGGATGCTTACAACAAAGGATTTAAGGTTATTGTGTATAAGAATGCGGTGGCTTCCTTTGACCAAGTCGGCCATGAATGGTCGCTCCGCCACTTTGAGAGCTCGATCGGGGCAGAGGTCAGGTAGGATATCAATTACTTATATCGCAGTAAATTTGGAGGTTTTTTAATGAGTACGAAATTCACGGATGATAGTTTAATGCTTCATACGGACTTATACCAATTAAATATGATGGAAACTTACTGGCGGGATGGCGTCCATAATCGCCGGGCAGTGTTTGATTTATTTTTCCGCAAGCTGCCTTTTGGCAATGGTTACGCGGTTTTCGCCGGACTTGAAAAAATCATCAATTATATCGAGAACTTTGGCTTTACAGAGGATGATATTCAGTATTTGAGAGAAGAAGGGAAATTCGGTGATGACTTCCTGGCCTTTTTAAAAGATTTAAAGTTCACAGGCTCAATTCGGGCCATGCAGGAGGGCGAAATTGTTTTTGCCAATGAGCCGCTGGTCCGGGTCGATGCTCCGCTTGCTGAAGCCCAGTTAATCGAGACAGCGCTTCTAAACATAGTGAACTACCAGACATTGATTGCGACTAAAGCGTCCCGCATCAAGCAGGTAGTGAAGAATGAAGTGGCAATGGAATTCGGCACGCGCCGAGCCCATGAACTGGATGCGGCGCTATGGGGCACTCGTGCTGCTTATATCGGGGGTTTTGATTCAACGAGTAATGTGCGTGCGGGTAAGCTTTTCGGCATCCCAATCGCTGGTACACATGCCCACTCAATGGTTCAGGCCTACAAGGATGACTACCTTGCTTTTAAAAAATACGCCGAAACGCATAAGGACTGCGTATTCCTCGTAGATACGTATGATACATTAAGGTCAGGGGTGCCGAATGCCATCAAGGTTGCCAGGGAATTCGGCGGCAAAATTAACTTTATCGGCATCCGTCTCGACAGCGGGGACCTTGCGTACCTATCCAAGGAAGCCCGTAAAATGCTGGATGAAGCAGGATTTAAGGATGCTAAAATCGTGGCATCCAGCGACCTGGATGAGTACACAATCATGAACCTGAAAGCGCAAGGTGCAAAGGTTGATACCTGGGGAGTCGGTACCAAGCTGATTACTGCCTATGAACAGGCTGCGCTTGGGGCTGTTTATAAAATTGTGTCAGTGGAACGGGGAGATGGAACGATGGAGGACACGATCAAGATTTCCTCCAATCCAGAAAAGGTCACCACCCCTGGAATTAAAAATGTATACAGAATCATCAACAAAGCCAATAACCGTTCAGAGGGTGATTATATCACGCTTGAAGGCGAGAACCCACAGCAAGAAAAGCGCCTGAAAATGTTCCACCCGGTGCACACCTTTGTCAGTAAGTTCGTCACCAACTTTGATGCCAGGGATTTGCACCATGATATTTTCGAAAATGGAGAGCTGGTGTACGAGCAGCCAAGTTTGGATGAGATCCGCAAGCATTCAAAATATTGCCTGGGGGTGCTTTGGGAAGAATATACGCGAATGCTCAATCCTGAAGAATACCCGGTCGATCTCAGCCAAAAATGCTGGGATAACAAAATGCGCAATATAGAAGAAGTGAAAGAAAAGGTCATGGAGATGACTGGAGAGAATAAATAATCGTAAGGGCTGCCTTCCGAAAAGGAAGACAGCTTTTTCAATATATTGTCATCCCATAAAAAGGATTTTTTTTATAAAAAAAGAATTATTAGAGAACGAATCTTTTTTAAGGGTGTGGCCACGTGAATGACCAGAAGTGCAAGGTAGATTACGAACAGTTCATTCCTAGAGAAACGGGGTTTATTTTCAAGTTTGAAAAAAAAGACGACACCTTTGTTCATACTTTTATTGAAGGTAAACTGGTCGAAAAGATTGGTTTTTTCCCTGAATTAATTGTCGGGAAAACATTATCTGAGTTCCTTCCTGCTGAACATGCACTCCTCAAAGGAGCCTTTTACGAAAAGGCATGGAATGGAGAGCATGTCAACTATGAAGGGAGCCTGGGCGGTATTCATTATCTGGCTGTCCTCAGCCCCGTGCGCGAACAAGGAGTGACAGTTGAAGTAATTGGGACGGCAATTGACATTACGAAGGAAAAAGACAGAGAGAAACACGTCCAGCAAATGGAAAAGCTTTCTGTGGTAGGAGAATTGGCGGCTGGCATCGCGCATGAAATCCGGAATCCGCTCACCTCGCTGAAAGGTTTTGCTAAAATCGTGAAGGAGAGTGTAGCTGACCAGAAGCTCGAGCCATACCTTGATATCATGCTGAATGAAATGGACCGGATCAATGAAATCGTCAATGAGTTCATGTTCATAGCCAAACCGAAGGAGCATGTGAAATTCCAGGATACCAACTTCAGCCAGCTATTACATGATTGTATCCACTTCATGGAACCACAGGCGAACTTAAAAAGTATAAAAATAGAAAGTAAAATAAAGGACGACATGAGCTTGAATTGTGACCGAAATCAAATGAAACAGGTTTTCATCAACCTGCTTCAGAACGCAATTGAAGCTACGGACGATAACGGCCACTTTATCAATGTGAGACTCGATGATATGAGCGAGAATTTAGTCGCGGTGACGATTATAGATAAGGGCTGCGGGATTTCAGAAGCACGATTCAATCGCCTCTTCGAACCGTTCTATTCTACGAAGGAAAAAGGGACAGGGTTAGGCTTGCTCACTTGTAAACGGATCATTGACCTCCACAAGGGGACTATTGATATTGAAAGCAAGCTCGGAGAGGGCACAACGATCAGGATCAGTTTGCCAAAAATTCATGGTTGCGAATAGCGAAATAAAACATGCTTTGCTTCTATTGGAGCAGAGCATTTTTCCTGTCTCTCTGTTACAATGAAAGAGTATGTCCCTCATCATCCCCCCATTTTTTCTCACTGAAAGGAGCCCGCAAAATGCTGCAAAAAGCCCATGAATTATTGCAAACCCATTTCGGCTATTCCTCATTCCGCCTAGGACAGGAACAGGCAATCACCTCTGTACTCGAAGGAAAGAATACCGTCTGCGTCATGCCGACTGGAGGAGGCAAGTCCATTGTCTACCAAATCCCGGCACTCGTGCTGCCAGGGACAACAATCGTCATTTCGCCGCTGATCTCGTTAATGAAGGACCAGGTGGATACCCTCATCCAGCTTGGCATTCCGGCGACATATATCAACAGTTCGCTGACTTCAGGTGAAGCTGCGGCAAGGATGAATGATGCGAGGAACGGAAAGTACAAGCTGTTGTACATCGCACCCGAACGTCTTGGTTCCTGGGAGTTTATTGATGATCTGCAGGATATGGAAATTCCTTTGATTGCGGTGGATGAAGCGCACTGTATTTCCCAGTGGGGTCATGATTTTCGGCCAAGCTACCTGCAGATTTCAGGATTGGCGGATCGTCTGCCTAAGAAGCCGGTCGTCCTGGCATTGACCGCAACAGCAACGCCAAAAGTACGCGAGGATATTTGCGCCTCACTAAAAATAAACCCTGAGAACACGGTGATTACAGGATTTGAGCGCAGTAACTTGAGTTTTTCTGTTGTAAAAGGCCAAGATCGCCAGGCTTATTTGAGGGATTTTATCAAAAAGAATGAAAAGGAAGCTGGAATCATTTATGCAGCAACCAGAAAAATTGTAGACCAACTGTATGAATGGCTGCAGAAAGAAGGCTTCAATGCGTCCCGTTACCATGCTGGAATGAATGATGAAGACCGAAATCGCGAACAGGAGCGGTTTTTACAGGACGAGGCCACGGTCATGGTCGCAACATCGGCTTTCGGAATGGGTATTGATAAGAGCAATATCCGTTATGTCCTCCATTTTCAGCTGCCAAAGAATATGGAGAGCTATTATCAGGAAGCCGGCCGTGCCGGTCGTGACGGACTGGACAGTGAATGTATCGTGCTGTATTCTTCGCAGGATGTCCAGGTACAGCGCTTTTTGATCGACCAGTCTGCTGACAGAGAGAGGATAGCTCCAGAGCTGGAAAAGCTGCAGCAAATGGTCGGTTACTGCCATACCGAGGAATGCCTGCAATCCTATATCCTTCATTATTTTGGCGAGACGGAAACAGAACCGTGCGGCCGCTGCGGCAATTGTACAGATTCCCGTGAGACTGAGGATGTCACAAAGGATGCCCAGATGGTGCTGTCGTGTATCATCCGGATGGGGCAGAAGTATGGCAAGGCGATGACGGCGAATGTTTTGACCGGCTCCCGGAATAAAAAAGTTATTGAGTTCCGCCTGGATAAATTGCCAACTTACGGGTTGATGAAGAATCGGAGCACCAAGCAGGTGAATGACCTGATTGAATTTCTGATCTCCCAGGAACTGATTGGCGTTGAGCACGGGACCTACCCGACGATCTATGTTCCGGAAAAAGGGAAGGAAGTTTTGCTTGGCAAGACGAAGGTGTTCAGGAAGGAAGCTCTGCAGGTCAAGCAGGTTTCGAATGATGATCCACTGTTTGAAGAGCTTCGGGAATTGCGGAAGAATATAGCGGCTGCGGAAAAAGTGCCGCCATTTGTGATTTTCTCGGATTCCTCATTGAAGGACATGTGCCTCAAGCTGCCGCTCACGGATGGGGAATTTCTCAATGTAGCTGGAGTCGGAGAGCACAAGCTGCAGAAGTATGGCGCACCATTCATTGAACGAATTATCGAGTTTTGCGAGGAGAATCCGGATCGGCAGCCTGTTTTGAATGCCGTTTCGGAACCTGTCAGGAAACCGGCGAGGAAGGCTGTCGGAGATTCCCATCTCGAAACCTACAAGCTGCATCAGGAGAAACTGACCGTAGCCGAGATTGCTGCAAAGCGCGAGCTGGTGGAAAGCACGGTTGAAAATCATATTATCCAGTGTATCCAGCAGGGAATGGAAGTCGATTATGAGTTGCTGATCCCCGCCGGGCATATCGATGACCTGGAGCGGGCCGTAGCAGAAGCAGGCCGCGACAGGCTAAAACCTATCAAGGAATTGCTGCCCGATGAAGTCAGCTATTTTATGATTAAAGCATTTTTGTATATGTCTAAGAAGAAAGTACATTAAGGAAGACGACGCCCGCGGGCTTCGTCTTTTTTTGTGACTATTTCCGTCGATTCTCTTGCTAAGGATCTTGTTGTGATTTACTTAATTTCGTCAGGTTACATTTAAAGCGTTGTGTACCCCAAAGCGTCTACCCGCATAAGAACCGGTCACACAAATAGCGATATGTCCCCGGTCAGGTGAAAAAAAGGAAAAACCGGTCAAATAAAGAACTAATATGTTCCTCGTTAGGTGAAGTAAGGGGAAAACCGGTCACATAAAGGAAGGAAATTTGCCCGAACAGACGAAAAGGGTAACTTACAAGATAGGGTAAGTGCGGGAAAGCTTGCATGACTCAAAACTAAATTAAATTAATACTTTTCAGAAAAGTTAAAAATGGTAAAATATAACTAGTGACTTAAGAAAGCTGGTGTTAGGATGCATCCTATTACAGTAATTGAGATCTTGTTGGCTGTGGGTTTGGTCTTGCTGATTTTAGTGGGCAGTTATTTTTTGCCCAAGAGAAAGCGAAAAACTGCGATGAAAATTGTCCTGACTGTAATAGTCATAGAGCTGGCTTTTTTTGCAATCCGCCCTCTTTGGATTGACTATCATCTTGGAAAAAAAACGGAGCAGCTCACCCAACATCTGGAGGAGAAATACCCTGGAGAGGAATTCAAGATCAGCTATCGAACGAGCCGAAGCTATAATCCTTATCATATGGACGTAAGGTTCGCTAATGAGCCGGGCTGGAGTTACTCTTATTCTGTCAACGACAATCAGATTAAACAGGTGGGGATAGGTGTGCCGGATGCTGAATTGCCTGAAGAAGGGCTTCACTATGAGGGTTTGGGAGATTAAGAGAAAAGTAGGATGAGCTGCTTCATAGCAGCTTTTTTATCATTTTCCAGCAGGAGGCTACATGGTTTATTTTAAAAAGGCAATCGGACAGTTTGTATTATGGATCGTTTGTGTATTTTTGTTTATCGGGATATTGTTTTTGCCGGTTACGACGGACTTCGAGACTGGACCGGGCGGACAGTTTGAATCCGCTAGCTATGATTATGAGATGGACAAGCATATTGAGAATATTAAAGGTTTTTTTGCTTATATAAAAGAAAACCCAGACCTCGGGGAGTTTGTCCCTGGACAGTCGAATGCAGACAGGATTGCGGGCAAAGCGTGGAAGAGCTTGCTTTTGATCGTGCCAACTTTGGGTCTAGCTTATATCTTTGGGGTCCTGAAAGGAATCTTTGATTTCCGGATGCAAAAAAGAAGACTGAACTTTCTTGGCAATGGGACGACCTGGCTGTTCATCTCGATGCCGGATCTTTTTTTCATCATCATCATTCAGATAGGCCTGATGTTTTTATATGAAAAAGGCTTGTTTTTCCATGTGACGTTGTATGGGAGTGAAAAGCTTGAAACCTATGTGGTTGGGATTCTATTTTTGCTGATTTATCCTGTATTCTACCTTGCTAATATTACTAATGTGAGTCTGCAGGAGCAGACGGGGAATGATTACATTCGAACAGCGAAATCAAAAGGGACTCCTGGCGTGAAAATCTTATTCATACATATTCTGAAAAATTCGTTTCCTAGAATTCTGGCGCATGCAAATACAATCACACTCTATGTCTTATCAAATCTATTCATTGTTGAAAAATTGATGAACTTTCAAGGGGCTGCAGATGGGCTGTTTAATGCTGTTCTAAGGGGGACAGGCTTCACGGTGGGGCTGGAAATCATGGTCGACGGTATCTCGGCAGCCGGCTATACAGTTTTTTTTGCCTCAATCATTTTGGTTTCCAATCTGGTTACACAGATTTTCAAAAGTCTTGTCAGCCCGATTTCGCAGGAGATGAATCATGAATAAATCATTATTATTTGGCTTCATTATTTTGTCTTTTCTAGTTGTCATCGCATTGATAGCGCCATATCTCCCAATCGTGGATACGTCATTAAAGGAAACAGTGATGAGGCAAAAGGAAGGTGGAGGACTTGAGCTTCCTCCGTTCGGGCCATCAGCTGATTTCCCAATCGGTTCAGATGCAAATGGCGTTGATTTATTGAGCAGGGTGCTATTGGGGACGAAAGAAACTTTGTTGACCATATTGGCAATCGTCCTGATTCGGTATATCATTGCCATTCCGTTGGCGGTGGCGAGTTTTTATTCGGGATTTTTTCACAAAATCCTTATTGTTTGGAATCGGTTGTTCTCTTTCATGCCGCCAATTTTCTTTGTGATTTTAATTCTGGGCACTCCGTTTATTATTTTTTCAGGTAATCGGTATCTTTGGATCATGCTTGTCCTTGCCCTTATTGAAGTAGGGCGGGTTGCGGACATTTTTTATCAGGGGATGGTGGATATCTCAAAAAAACCTTATGTGGAAGCAGGGATTGTCTCGGGCTCTTCACCATTGAAGATGCTGAAAAACTACTACTGGCCGCCATTAAGACCATTTTTCATCGTCCAGTTTTTCTCAGACCTTGGAAGGACGCTGTTCCTCATCGGCCAGCTGGGAATTGTCGGGATCTTCTTGAGCGTCGAATTCGTTTCCCAACTCGATGGAGCTTATAAAGCATTGAACACCTCCAATGTATGGCCAACCTATTTTGTGGATATCACGAACCATATCTGGTCACACCCATGGCTGCCGATCACCGGAACCATTGCAATCGGAATTACCATTTTTGCATTTTCAATGATGAGCAGCGGGCTGCAGAAGTATTTTGACAAAAAGTATAAAAGAGCGTAAACGTGGGAGAGGTGTATGGGCACTTCTCCTTTTTGTTTAAGGCTGTTTTCGTAAAGATTGTTGTTAAAATCCTAAAGCCGATTTTAACGTGATTATAGCCATTTTGTAGGTCGGTACTAAGTTGGCAAGCTCTTTTCTCTTCAGAAGCGTTCATTTTGTGCAGAAACTTAGGCAATTCCATCCTATTTTGTCATCAATAGCAACAAAGTTTGAGAAAAGAGCCTTGTTTAAAAAGGGCTAATTATGTTTATCAATGAATGTAACCTTTTGATTGTTTCATCTGACAAATATATTAAGAATAGATTCATCAGGAGGAACTTAAGATGAGAAAATTATTAATGGCGTTGCTGTTTGGATTGTTGGTGACCGGTTGTGGAACAGGTAACCAGGTTTCAAATAATGATCAAGAACAGGGAGGTGCTGGAATCGTGGCAGGAGAGATGGCTGCAACTATAACTGAGAAAAGCCCGTTCATTTTCCAATATGAAGTGAAAAATCAGACGGAACAGGAAGTAACCTTAGAATTTACAAGTTCTCAGCGGTTCGATTATTCAGTAGAAGCGAAGGGCGGGAAGGAAATTTTCCTCTTCTCCAGTGTCGCAAACTTTTTACAAGTATTAGGGGAAGAAAAGGTAAAGCAGGGTGAGGCTTTGAGCTATGAAATCGACCTTCATGAGCTTTCCCTTGAAAAAGGGGACTATGTTCTTTCTGTCTGGATGACTCCGAAAGAAGGAAAAAAGTTTAAGGTGACGAAACCTTTCTCCGTTGATTGAGAACCCTGTACGGTAAAGGCGGAAGGAATTACAATAGAAATTGAATCATGGCGAATGTTATGGATACGATGCTGATACCGGTTCCAACAATCCACTTGATTGTCTGAACCTGATTTTGGCTCAATCTTTTTTCGAGGTCTGCAGAGGCAACGATTTCTTTTTCATCAAGCAATTGATTTAGCAATGTCCGTACGTCATCATGATTCAATTGTTGCTGTGAAGACTCTTGAAGGTTATCCAGCAAGGCTTCAAGCTCCTCTATTTTCAGCTCCAGTTCTTTTATCTTAAGTTTTAGATTATCCATTCCAAATCATCCTTTGTGCTTTTTTATATTCTATTCGTAAAAAGTTTTTAAGACGGGGCTTGTACCTAATCGAAAGGTTTTAGTGATGCCCACATTTGAGATGAATAGGTGATCTAGAATGAACCCAGATGTTCCAAGTATTGTGTCTCGGTTGAGGAGTTAATCTGGCTGGAGTATGGGTGCAGGGGAATGGACTAAAAAAATGCAATCAAAAGGTGTTCGGTCATACGGAGCCGTAAGAGTTACGTCCCTGAGCAGGCTGCATCAAATAGAGTTGAATGCTAGTAAATTGAAGAAGGTCCAAAGCCAATCAAATGGTTTTGGCTTTCTTTTTTATGGAATAAAAGGTAGGGGTGTTTGCCTCAAAACCTTTAATCCTCCAATGCCCTCTATTGCCGCACCGAAAGATTGTATAAAGTCAGAAGAGACAATTATTTTCTCCAGGGTAATCAGATCCTCCTGGTTTATGGCAGAAAGTTCTTTGCTTACAGCTATAGCTTCAATCGTCTGTCCGATTGACTGCAGCCACACGCCGGTGACAATTTCACTTTCTCCATCTGTTTCTTCTTTCAGGGCATATAACCTGGATAATAAAATCGCCTCTGTAATCTGGGCAGCTGCCTGAATGTAGAGTGAGATTGAAATCTGCTTTTCAATTTGTGCAATAAGCTCCTCTTTGCTCAAACGGTCCTTCTCTTTATAAAATGACTCCACTTAGTATTCCTCCAGTCCATTGTGCAGATTTTCCCGGCTCATGGTGATAGTCCAGATAATGAATTATATTCATGTAAAGTGAATCGGCTATAGGGAAGTGCCTAAGAGACATATTGTTTACTCATAATATGAATTATATATATTGATGTTTTTCAGGAGCAGAAGAAAAGAGCTCCAACCCGTTCCTATATCAGAATTAGATAGTCTCATAGCTTACGAACTTTACCTCATATTGCCCATTTCCCGCAAAAATAGGCAATTGTACTAAGCGATTTGCCTAAACTTACATAGGGTGTTAAGGGAACTATTGAAAACCCAATGAGAGGAGAGTTTAGATGTATACAGATACAATGAATGCCCATTTTGCAGATGAGAGAACCTTCGGAGCAGGCGGTATGGGATCGTTAGCTGGGTTATTGCAGCCCGGGGGATACGGTTACCAGGGAGGACCAGGCTATGGCGGTGGATTCGGCTATCCGGGAATGCCAGGATATGGCCAATTTGGAGGGCTGGGCCCATACCATGGAATGCCGTGGCAGGGCGGATATGGACATCATCACCATTGGCATGGTGGTCCCGGACCATTTCCCTGGCATGGAGGAGGTCCCGGATATCCTGGCGGTCCATGGATAGGGGGCCCGCACTGGCATGGAGGCCATTGGCACGGCCGGTAGGGATTTTATAATGAATGATAAGAGACTCAATTTAAAAACTGAAGAAAAGCACAGCGAATTTATTCCCATTCGCTGTGCTTATTTACTTAGATATTAAAGTAGATGTCGAAGAGTGGCGAATGGGTCTTGATCTAAATGCACTGTATTCAAAAAAGTTGCAGACCTCGTTTCGCAATCACACCAGCAATATGATAAAATCTGACTTAGCTAATTCACAGCAAAGGACGGAAATGATGAGCAAAACGACTCCTGTAAAAAAGAATGATTATATAGATGTTAAGTTTGAGGATTTGTCGCATGACGGAGCGGGTGTGGCCAAGGTTGATGGCTATCCGATTTTTGTCCAGGGGGGACTTCCTGGCGAAAGAGCAAAAATTAAAGTGACCAAGGTGAACAAGGGCTACGGCTTTGGACGCCTGATGGAGATTTTGGAAAGAAGCACCTTCCGTGTTGAGTGCCCAGCTGAGGATTCCCATAAATACGGCGGCTGCCAGCTGCAGCATATCAGTTATGAAGGACAGCTGAAGTATAAAGAAAACCAGGTGAAGCAGGTATTGACAAGAATCGGCAAGCTTGAGGATGTAGTAGTGCACCCAATTTTGGGAATGGACAACCCATGGCATTACCGTAATAAAGCACAGGTGCCGGTTGGCGAGAAGGATGGCAAGCTGGTCGCTGGATTCTTCAAGCCACGCAGCCATGAAATTGTCGATACAGACGAGAGTCTGCTCCACCTTGATGAAATAAATGATGCGATTAAGGCGGTAAAAGAAATTGCAGGCAAGCTTGGAATTCAGCCATATAATGAAGAATCGCATAAGGGTGTGCTGCGACACATCATGGCCCGTTATGGCAGGCAAACTGGTGAGCTGATGATCGTAGTTGTAACGAGGACAAATGAGATCCCGCAGCGCGATAAATTGGTTGAAGCAATCATCGCGAGGCTTCCTAAGCTGAAATCAATCGTTCATAATATTAACTCAAAGAAGACAAATGTCATCATGGGCGATAAAACGGAGGTTCTCTGGGGAAGCGAGGTTATCTACGACTATATCGGCGATATCAAGTTCGCTATCTCAGCGCGTTCCTTTTATCAAGTGAATCCGGAACAGACAAAGGTGCTCTACGATAAAGCTCTTGAATACGCCGAGCTTACAGGCGAAGAATCTGTCATTGACGCATACTGCGGCATCGGCACAATTTCATTATTTTTAGCACAAAGGGCCAAAAAGGTATTCGGTGTCGAAATCGTTCCCGAAGCCATCGAAGACGCAAAACGAAATGCCGAACTGAACGAGATTACGAACGCTGAATTCGCAGTCGGAGAAGCCGAAACGGTTATCCCGGCCTGGTACAAACAAGGCAACAGTGCAGACGTGTTAGTGGTTGACCCGCCACGCAAAGGCTGTGACGAAGCACTTCTGCAAACCATCATCGATATGAAACCGAAGAAAGTTGTCTATGTATCATGCAACCCGGCCACCCTCGCGCGAGATTTGCGGATCCTTGAAGATGGCGGGTACAAGACCGTTGAGGTGCAGCCGGTTGATATGTTCCCGCAGACGACGCATGTCGAGTGTGTCTCGCAACTCATTTTAAAAGAAGGCAACTAACCCTTACGGGAGTTGCCTTTTACATATCTTGTAAAGGATTAACGAAACTATAATGGATATGAATATCGCCGTCTTTATTGCAATTTATTTTCTTAACTAATGAATGTAGGATTTCAGGAGTTAATTCATTCAAAGTTAAGATATCCTTTAGTTTATTACCGATTTGGATTGCATAATTTTCATTTTCGCATTCCTGGATTTTATCTCTAAGTTGGTCTAGCTTTAACTGTAGAGATTTGATTTTGCTATCCGTTATTTCACGATAATCCACTAACTCATCTTGAGTAATGACCTTATTAATATGCAATTTGACGTACTCGAGCTTCTCCATTTTTAATGACTCTATTTCCGACTGCGCTGCTTTTAGTTCCTTAAGAATGAGTTGTTTCTTTTTGTTTAGCTTGTTCAATAAGGTTTTTTCATAGTTATCTTCTTTCAATGTAGTAAAGAGTGCTTGTAAGTCATCCACAATGACTTGCATAAGCTCTTTTTCTCGGATTACAACACGATTAGGACAGAAGGATTGACCGTATCTAATATTACCGCCACAGCGGTAGCCTTTTTGATTGGCTTTATACCACATCCCTTTCTGGCATTCCTCACAGTAGAGGACATTGGTGAAGAGATGTTTCTTAGGTGCTGTGGTTGTTCTTGAGCGGCTCTGCAATAAATCTTGCACCGTATTAAAGGTTTCTTTTGGAATTATCTTAGCATGTGTATTTTCTTTTATGACTTGATTTTCTAAGTCTATATCACGCCTTTTTGAAGAAGTAACCATAATCGTTTCAGTTCGGCCTTGGACCAGATCACCACAATAATGTCGATTAATAAGTATATTTTTTATTGTGGAACCGTGCCATTGCTTAGAAGCATTTTTTTTATTGGCTACTTGAGCTGGAGTAGAAATAGCTTCCTCTGTTAGATTTTTGGCAATTGTATCCATCCCTATGCCGCTTAAATATTCATGGAAAATACGGCGAACAATTGTTGGCGTGTTATCATTCTTAATCTTTAGAACCCCGTTATCTGAGTAATAACCGTAAGGTGGAATAGATCCAACAAAGAGACCACGATTGGCCTTTGCGGATTTAGCTTGCTTATTCCGACGGCTACTGTTAGCTGACTCAGTTTCATACAACCATGCAAATAATCCAAAGTTTTGAACATTGCCTTCTATTGTGTTGATTGAGTTATCTAGACATACGATATGAATGTTATTGAACTGACAGATATCTCTAAGCTCATAGGATAGCCTGCCATTGCGTGCCAAACGGGAAAGCTCTTTTGCAACTATTACGTCAAACATTCCTGCTTTACCATCTGCAATTAAGGCTTTTAATCCAGGTCGATTCTCTTTCGTTCCTGACTGCTTATCCGTATAAACTTTTACGATTTCCCAATTTTGTTGGGCAGCATAATTTTCGAAAATGTCAATTTGATTATCTATCGATGTCCTTTGTGAATCTAATTCTGTTGAAACACGAGCATAAATTGCACATCTCATGCATAATCACCACCTGGAGTAATTTTTCCATGAGATGCTGGTGAGTTTACTTTACTACTATTGACTAATTTCTCTATTTCTATTTCCACTAATTGCTCAACAAACCGGCTGATGTTAACACCATTACTGGATGTGGCATAAGAACGAATCACATTCATATTAATTTCCCCCATAATGTACTTTCTTTTTGGAATGTTTATGTTTTAAAACGGATGTAAGAAAAGGCCACAAATTAATCCGTTCAGATAAATAAAAAAAGCACGCAAAAATCCCTGATAGGGTTTTGCGTGCTTCGCATAACTGAACTAACAACTAATATATTCGGTTTTTTGCCCATGTTATAAAACTAGGTTTCGGTAAGACACACTATTAGGGATCCCTAATAGTGCAGCTTGCCGAAAAATATCGAGGGAAAACTCGTGATACCATAGGCTTTCCCTCAATTTAGAAATTAGTTTTTCAAAAGAACAAAAAGCTTATTCGGTTAGGCATCCATCTTTACATCATTATTTTCGGTAAGGTAACCTACTTTACTTTCTAATTGAATGAATGGATGTAATCTAAAATCGATATTAATTTTCTCTTGTACCAGGTTTATGCTGATCTTCTCAATAAAAGTTAAGGCGATCATTCTTCTCTCGACATCCGACAATTTTTCAAATGAGCTTGAGAGAGACAAGTGTAATGTTAAACGTAAGGATCCTTCGTGGTTAAGTAACTTCGATACTTGCTCTAATGTGGAAACTATTTCTTTCCGTTTGTCATTTAGTTTCTTCTTTACCTCTTCATAGTGTTTTTCAATCGAAGATGGAAGATCTAAAGATGGAATCATTGTTTCATTATATTTAAGCAACTCTTCTTTCGTTTTTAGCGAATCGAGTTCCTTTTCCAACACCTTCTTAATTTCCTTAAGCCTAATTAAGCCTAAGCGCTCCATTTGGCTCAATGCTGTGGACCATTGTTTTGAAAAACAGTCATTAATAGCAGAGTGAACGTCGTTTAAATCCGCCTTTTGTTTGCAATTAGGGCAATAGTAGTTCCTATATTTACGTTTTCCTTTACCTGGTGTAGAGTCTCTCGTCTTTAGTACTTCGTCGCACTTCATGCAGTATGTTATCGAACGAAAAGTATAGGGTGTGCTAAATTGTCCGAATTTCTTTTCCAAGTCCTTTGCTTGTTTAACAAGCTCATGTAACTCCCAATTAATGATTGGAGAGTACACAGATGGCTTCCTTAATAAGCTGTTAGGCAACTCACTGCTTATACCCCATACATTGTCTCCAATATAAATGGGGCGTTTTAGTATCGCCTCAACTGTATTTTTGTGCCAATCGTTCCCCCCGCCAGGAGCAGGTACTTTACTCTTGTCCAGGATTTTTTTTATATACTCAATGCTATAACCCCACATATATAAATAATAAATTAATCGCACGATAGGGGCATTTTCATCTTCAATAAATTTTTCATCGGCATTTTTTGAAGCTGGTATCTTTTTCAGTCCAAATGGTGTTCTGCTACCTGGACGTTTATTGTGATTCATTAATGATTTTTGTGTATCTTTGGTTCTTTGAGATTTAGATAATGATTCGTAGGAAGCGTTTAACAACTTGAATTGAATGTCGGTTTGATATGGATCCCACTCATTATTTGTTGAAGAAGAGTAGAATTTAATGTTTGGTTTAGCGTGCATTAATGGCTTGTAGATCTCATTTACAAAGCTAACAATAGATCGATCAATTCTTGATTCATCGTAGAAAAACACTGCATTAGCCTTATCATTTAGAATTGATTCAAATAATCTCTTAAGTCCATCTCTCTTACTTGCAGGGTTTCGATAGGCACTTACAGCATCATCGATACACCAATCAACGATGATATAACCCATTCGGTTTGCATGCATCCCTATTTGTTGCTTCTGGAATTCAATTGATTGATTTCCTTTCTGCTTACGGCTAGACCGTCGACAATATCCAATTGCATTTTTTTCAAAGTTAATAATTATCACCCCGTTTTATGGTCATAAAATTCAGAGTAGTAAATTTCGAAGTCAACATAACCATTATGTACTACCACTTCTTTTATGAAGGTTCTTATAAGTAAATCTTGATATTGGCTAACCTCTAATTCTAACTTTTCAGCTATTAGTTGAACCAAAAACTTTGCTTCTGATATACGCTTCTTAATTATTGCCTCTTTCTCAGCCAGCCCATGATATTCATTTTGTAATGTGTTCAAAGAATCTAAGTAGTCATTAACTTTCTTTTCATCTTTAGCGAAATTCACTTCTGTGAACAACTCCAACTGTAATTGTTCAAATCTTGCTTGAAGGTTTTCTTTTTCAACTTTAAGATTGGCATGACTTTTCAGTAAAAGTGCTAATGCCTTTTTCTCAAGTTGATCGAGGTTGGTCCTTTTAAATGCATCATTAACAACATCCATTATTAATGAGTTCAGATCTTCTATTGAGATAACTATTTTCTTATGCTTCTTGCACTTTAAATTATTGTCTAAAGTATTGCTCTTTGATAAGGGTTGTTGGCAAATATGGCACTTGGGAGTAAACAAAGGCATATCACTGCCTCTTAAGGTATTAAGATTTAAGTTTGGAACTAACTTTTGCAAGTGCTCATGTACATCTTTAAAAATACCAAGAGAAACTATTGGAGGAACATAATCCAAGCGTTCGTACTCTCCGCGAACTCGAACATATCCCGCATAGAATGGTCTAACTAATATGTTAAACACATCGGAGTCTTTTCTCCCTATTAGTTTTTTGTACTTCAACAATAGCTCAATAAACTCTCTGCCGTTTTTTGCTGATAAGCAGTCGTTATATAAATTTTGAATAACATCTTTATATTTTTGATTAATAGTGTAGGTTTTCTTACTACCGCTCTTTTCCACTATATATCCAAAAATACTGTGAGGAGCTTTTTCAAAAGCATCTCTTGTTCGATTAGTGATACTCATTCCTTCAATCTGGCTCATCATTCCAAATAAGCCTTCAGAATGTATGCCACTTTCTATATCATGATTAAAAGGAAGGTGACCGGTTGCAGTGAAGATAACTTTCACTTTATGAGTATAAATTAATAAGATGATTTCTAAATACTCATAGAATTCTCTTGCTAAACGATCGCGTTGATAAACTATTATGGTATCCACTAGATCATTTCGAATTAGATTTAGTAATTCTTGTAGAGCAGGACGTTCTTCTATTTTATTTTTCATCGCTGAAACACCATCATCACTTAAGATAAGGATTTCATCCGGATGATATTTCTTTCGATAAGGTTTTGCTGCTTCAAGTTGCATGTCTAAACTCTGTTGATCGGAACTAACCCTAGCGTATACGACTACTTTCTTTTTAACTGTTAACATTATTAATCTTCTTAAGAGATTTTTTAATCCTTATGGCAGCTTCTAACCGCTTAGAAATATACTCTTTTTCGATTTCTGCCAAAAGAGCAATTAGAACTCCTGAACTACTGTCCCTTTGTAAGTCCTGTTTAAGGGGGAAATGACCATCTGCTGTGAAAATAACATTAACTTTATGAGTTTGAACCAGTTCGAATATTCCTAGAATTTCATTTTGTTTTCTTGTTAAACGGTCCATACTATAGACAATTAACGTATCAATTTGATCCTGGGCTATTAAATCAAGTAACTTATCAAAACTTTCTCGTTTTGAAGAACTCTGAACATTAATATCTTTGAAGTACAGAATATCCTCCTCAGGGATTCCCTCTAGGTGAGGTTTCGCGGCTTCAAGTTGAATATCGAAACTTGTATTAATAGAACTTATTCGTGAATAAACGGCTGTTTTCTTGTTATTCATCATTTTGACCTCCTAAACTTTTCATCTGAATAACTTATTAACTTTGCTTCGGTTGAAGCGTCTAGATCAAGTTCTTTTAATAAGATACGCTCCACCAGTCGCTCAAGCCAAAGCTTTGACTCCTCAGGCATTTCTTGACTAAATGACACCTTTCCAATAGAAAACTTTTTCTCCATACGTGCCTCCTGCCAGTCCTTTTTATTACAAAAGATTGACAGAAGGTCTGTACTTTATACTCTTTTCTTTGCCTCGTGGGATAGGGGTAGGTCTAACTGGACTGAATCATCAGGATTGATCCGACCAGGAATTAGTTTAATAACCACCCTAGTTTGCATACCTGGAATATCTGATTGCTTATAGCTCTTCATTTTTCTCCTCCATATTTGTTGATGTAAGGTAATGCTTTTCAAAATAAGCTAAAACTTCCTTAGACACAAACTTGTTTTGTTTGTTGTGTAAACTTTTAAACCACTCAGGTTTAGGTTTGTTTGTGGACACAGATCCTCCTTTCCAGTAAAGAAAAACAAAAAAGCACGCAAGGAAACATGGTTATCGCCCTATGAATAATAGAGTGATAACAGCATGTAACCTAGCGTGCTTCGCTTTTAGTTACTTTTTAATTATTTAATTAAGTCCAATATATAGCAGGTTAATTTAAAAGGCAATAATAAATACAGAAAAATATTTCAAAAACATTTATTGGTAGTTGAATAGTCTAAATTATAATGTGGAGTTATTAAGAAAAGGTCTTTTATTAGGAAGTGTTATAGGAAGCATTTTGAAAATAAACGATATAAAAAAATCTGTACAAGTTTTTTGATATAATAGGTCTGTAAATAAAATGTAAAATTAATTAATTAAAGGGGATTATAAAATGGCTGTTATAGGATTTGAAGAGAAGTTATGGGCAGCGGCTGATAAATTACGTAATAACATGGATTCTGGTGAATATAAACATGTTGTCTTAGGTCTAATTTTCTTAAAATATGTGTCTGATTCATTTCAAGAAAAATGGCAAGAATTAATGGAATTTGATCCTGACTTTGCAGAAGACCGTGACGCATATATGGCAGAGGGAATATTTTGGGTACCTATGAATGCTCGATGGTCTTATATTGCTGAACATGCAAAAACACCTGAAATTGGTAAAGTAGTAGATACTGCCTTGGATGAAGTAGAAAAGGAAAACCCAACATTAAAAGGAGTACTCCCAAAGAGTTACGCACGCCCTGAATTAGATAAGAGAATACTGGGAGAAATCATTGACTTATTCACTAATATGAACGTTGGTGGAACTGAGGCAAAAGAAAAAGATGTTCTAGGCCGTGTATATGAATATTTTCTTGGCAAGTTTGCAGCTAATGAAGGAAAAGGTGGCGGAGAGTTCTATACACCTAAAAGTGTTGTTAAATTAATGGTTGAGATGATTCAGCCATATAAGGGATATGTTTATGATCCAGCTTGTGGAAGTGGTGGTATGTTTGTCCAATCATTAAAGTTTGTAGAAGAACATAGTGGTAACAAATTTGATATTTCGATATATGGGCAAGAATCGAATCCTACAACTTGGAAATTAGCGAAAATGAACCTAGCTATTCGAGGAATTGAAAGTAACTTAGGGACAAAGAATGCAGACACCTTCCATAATGATTTACATAAAACTCTTAAAGCAGACTATGTTCTAGCTAACCCACCATTTAATGACAGCGATTGGGGACAAGCAGCTTTAATAGAAGATCCTCGTTGGAAATTCGGAACACCACCTGCAGGCAATGCAAACTTTGCCTGGATTGAGCATATAATTGACAAGTTAGGTCAAAATGGGAGAGCAGCAATTGTTTTATCAAATGGATCTCTTTCAACGAAACTTTCGAGTGAAGGAGAAATTCGTAAAAATTTAATTTTGGAAGACTTAGTAGAGGCAATTATAACTTTACCAGATAAATTGTTTTACACAACAGGAATTCCTGTGTGTGTATGGGTATTGAATAGGAATAAAAAGCATAAAGGGAAAACCTTGTTTATTGATGGTAGGAAACTAGGTACTTTGATTAATCGTCGCTTACGGGAATTAACTGACAGTGATATTCGTAAGATGTCAGATGCTCTTAGTAAGTGGCAGAACGGAGAAGATTTTGAAAATATAAAAGGTTTTTGTATGGAAGCGACACTTGAAGAAATTCAAGGCCATGAATATGTCTTAACTCCAGGTCGATATGTTGGAATTGAAGAACTGGAGGATGATGGAGAACTCTTTGAAGAAAAAATGGAACGTTTGACAACTAGTCTTACAAAACAGCTTAAGCAGTCAAAAGAGTTGGAGGATGAAATTTTAAAGCAACTTGGGGGAATTGGATATGAGTTGTAGTCAGTGGAAGGAGTACAGCTTAGGTGAAATTTATGATTTTAGTTCTGGGTTGTCTAAAAAACGTGAGGATTTTGGATTTGGAGCACCTTTTCTTACGTTTAAAGAAGTATTCAATAATTACTTTTTACCTAATGAGTTAATTGAACTAGTAAACTCCTCTGAAAAAGAACAGCTAAAATGCTCTGTAAAAAGAGGAGATGTTTTTTTAACAAGAACTAGTGAAAACCAAGATGAATTAGGGTTAAGCTCGGTAGCACTAAAGGATTACCCGCATGCAACATTTAACGGGTTTACAAAAAGGTTAAGACCAAGAACAAGCGATATAATACTACCTGAATTTGCGGGATATTATTTCCGATCACCGAGGTTTAGAAGCCAAGTTACAAGTATGTCTTCAATCACTACGAGAGCAAGTTTAAATAATTCCATGCTTTCTGTATTGAAAATAGTTGCCCCTCCGTTGGAGGAACAAAAAAAAATATTCTTACTATTATCATCGTTAGATAAAAAGATAGAAAATAATACCTTAATGAATGATACATTAGAAGAAATAGCACAGGCAATTTTTAAACGGTGGTTTATAGATTTTGAATTTCCAAAGGAAGATGGGGTGCCTTTTCGATCAGGTGGAGGTAATTTTATAAATACTGATTTTGGTTTAATACCTGCTACTTGGGAGATAAGTACCTTAAAAGAATTTATTAGTGTTCAAAATGGCTTTGCATTTAAGAGTAAGGACTTCAAAGAACATGGTGAATTTGGAGTAGTAAAAATTAAAAATATAAGTAACGGTGTAGTAGATATTAACAATACACAGTTTATTAATCAAAGCATAGCAGAGAAAACAAATAGTAAATTCTTAGTAAGTGGGTCGGATGTACTGATCGCAATGACTGGTGCTGAGGTTGGGAAAATTGGAGTTGTTCCACAAACTGAAAAGACTTTATATTTAAATCAGCGTGTAGGTAAATTGAAACAAAAAGTAAATGGTGGTAAAGCTTATGCATTTTATAGCTTAAATCGGCCATCAGTGCAAGAACAAATTAAAAGCCTAGCAATGGGAAGTGCCCAACCAAATATTAGTTCAACAGGTCTGGAAAGTATTAAAGTTGTAAATCCTTCTAGAGATGTTCTTGATAAATTTGGAAGGTTAGTTAATAGTATAATACAAAAATATGCCAGTAATTTATATCAAAACAATATTTTAATTGATTTGCGTAAAACGCTGTTACCTAAACTGACGTCAGGTGATATTCGTATTCCTGAAGCAGAAAAGGAGGTTGAGGAATGTTTACAGAAGAGCAATTAGAAAATGTTGTTTTGGAATATTTTCAAGAGCTCGGATATGAATGCCTCCATGGCAGTAGGCTGTCAAGAGATATAAAAGAAGTATTACTTTATGACCGCATAGAAACTAGATTAAAGAAATTGAACAAAGGTCTCTCGATAGACATAATTCGAGAGGCTATTCGTAAGATAAAGACGTTTGATACAAATGACGTGTTCACTAACAATAAAGTATTTTCAAAGTATTTAACAGAAACAGTCGAAGTAACTGAATTTGTTGATGGCGAGACTATTTATCACCGTGTTTCACTTGTGGATTGGAGTACTCCAGAAAATAATGATTTTCTTGTTGTTAACCAGCTAGAGGTTATAGAAAAAGGTGCTAAGAAAATACCTGATATTGTTGTCTATGTGAATGGTATGCCGTTAGTTGTTATTGAATTAAAAAGTGCATCTCGTGAAGAAGTTAATATTGACCATGCATTTAATCAGTTAAAAAATTACATGAATGTACACATACCTTCTTTATTTTATTACAATGCATTTTTAATGATTAGTGACGGTGTTAAAACGGAAGCTGGTACAATCACAGCACCTCTCGATCGTTTTTCTGCATGGAAAAAGATAAATGTTGAAGATGCAATTATTGAAAATCGCCCTTTGGATACTATGATGTATGGTCTTTTTAATAAAAAAAGAATGTTAGATGTAATCAAAAACTTTATTCTTTTTACAAATGAAGCGAAGATTATGGCAGCCTACCATCAGTATTATGGTATGAGAAAGGCAATAGTTTCTACGGTGAATGCAACACAAACAGATGGACGTGCAGGTGTAATTTGGCATACACAGGGAAGTGGAAAAAGCTACTCAATGGTTTTTTTAACTGGTAACTTAGTTAAGCACCATCAGCTGAAAAACCCAACAATAATAGTAATAACAGATCGAAACGATCTAGACGGACAATTATTTGCAACCTTTTCTGGGGCCTCTGATTTCATTAGGCAAACCCCACTTCAAGCTGAAAGTCGGAGTCATATTAAGGACTTACTTGAAAATAGAAAGACTGGTGGAATCATCTTCTCTACTATTCAGAAGTTTGAGGAAGAGACAGGTCTACTCTCAGACCGTGAGAATATTATCGTTATGGTGGATGAGGCACATCGTACACAGTATGGGACAGATGCAAAATACGATATAGCAACAGGGGAACAAAAATATGGTTATGCTAAATATTTACGAGATGCAATCCCTAATGCAGCGTTTATTGCTTTTACCGGCACTCCCATAGAGACCACTGATAAATCAACAACAGGTCTATTTGGTGAGGTTATTGATGTCTATGATATGACGCAAGCTGTTCAAGATGGCGCGACAGTTAAAATCTATTATGAGTCTCGACTAGCAAAAGTCAAATTAGATGAAACACAGATGAGTGAGATTGATAAAGAATATTGGCGAATGCAAGTAAATGAAGGTGTAGAAGACTACGTTGTTGAAGAAAGTCAGAAGCACCTATCTAGAATGGAACTAATCATCGGTGACAAGGATCGTATAAGACAAGTAGTTGCAGATATCATAAATCACTACGAGGATAGAAAAGACCTTGTGGAAGGTAAGGCGATGATTGTTGCATATTCTAGAAAAACTGCATTTGCAATGTATAAAGAGATAATGGAGCAGCGACCTGACTGGGAAGAAAAGGTCAAAATTGTTATGACAGCAAATAACCAGGACCCAGAAGAATTAGCTGTGTTAGTGGGGAATAAACAAACCCGTAAAGACAGAGAAATCGAGTTTAAAAATGTTGAAAGTCCATTTAAAATTGTTATCGTTGTGGATATGTGGTTGACAGGGTTTGATGTTCCTTCATTAGATACGATGTATGTCGATAAGCCAATGAAAGCACACAATTTAATGCAAGCAATTGCTCGTGTAAACCGTGTATATTCAGGAAAGACTGGCGGACTTGTAGTAGATTATATTGGTCTTAAGAGAAATCTTATGGAAGCTTTAAAGACTTATACGAGTCGTGACCAAGATAAAGTACAGGAAAATGAACAAGCAAGGGATATCGCATTAAATATTCTAGAAGTCCTTCGGAACCAATTCCATAAATTTAACTATAGAGACTTTTTCGGCAATAGTGATAAAAGACGTTATGAGGTAATTAGAGATGGTGCTGAGTTTGCTCAAGCTACAGAAAAAGGAAAGGCTCTATTCCTAACAGAAACTAAGAAGTTAAAAGACGTATATAAAATCTGTACAGGGCTATTAACAAAAGAAATTAAAGAGGAAATCGCTTATTTTATTGCCGTACGTTCCTTTATTTTAAAATCATCAAAACCTGGAACTCCGGATTTGAAAGAAGTGAATGAACGGATTTCTAAACTCTTAGAAAATGCAATTCTAGAAGACGGCGTAATGGTATTAACAGAAGCTACAACAAATGAAAGCTTCGATCTGTTAAATGAAGAAAACATTTCTAAGCTTCGAGCCATCCCACAAAAAAATATTGCAACAACCATTTTAATGCGTGTAATGAAAGAAAAGCTAAAAGACGTTAAAAAGAAGAACATGATCGTAAGTAAAAGCTTTTCAGAACGTTTTGAAAAGATAATTGAAAAATATCATAATAGAAATGATCACTTAGACGTTTATGAAGTGTTTGAAGAGCTTCTAAAGTTTAAAGAAGAACTTGAAGAAGCCATTAATGAAGGAACACAATTAGGATTATCCTATGAGGAAAAAGCTTTCTTTGATGTTCTAGGGTCTGATCCAGATATTAAGTCCTTACTTCAAGATGAGATATTGCTAAATATCGCAAAAGACTTGGCCCAAACAGTTAAAGAACATCGATCTCATGATTGGGATAAGAAAGAAAGTGCACAAGCCCGCATGAGGTTATACATCAAAAAAGTTCTTCGGAAGTGGGATTATCCACCTAACAAAGAACCAAAAGCTGTAGAGGATGTATTAGAGCAAGCTAAGTTGCAGGCTGCTAATATGTAGACAGTAGTTACTAAATTCATAGTTTTTTCATTGAGGCACTCATTTAGAGTGTCTCTTTTCATTGTGACACTTAGTAGGAGCATTGATTGATTGCGGATGTGCTTTTAAGGATTATGACTTCCCTCTTATCTGGAACACAAATGATTCTTGAAGGAAAGCGATTGATTAATGGAATAGTTTGTCCTTTTGCTTCATATAGTGGCGTGAAGGAGGGATAAAACTTTGAATGGAAAATATACAGCAGTAGGAATTTTAGGTTCAATTATTTTATTTATTACATTAAAAAATATAGAAATTGCAGGATATGGTGTAAGCATGTACTTGAAACTAACATTATTATTAAGCTTACCCTTGACTATAGCCTTTATTTCCAATTGGAGTATTGCCGATTATGTAGGAAATAAAAATAATAAGTTAGGCTATAGGATCATAAACTTTTTCTTATGGATTTTGCTTAATGCAACGGCTGTATTAATGATTTTCTACGTGTTTAAAAAAATTATATCCAGCATTTAATTGTGGTTATATTTAAGTTCATACGATTCTCTTAAAATTAAGTTTTTTAACAGGTTATACTATTGAATTATTACATCACCTTTTGATGGTTGTAATTCCTAAATCAATCTAATTTTCCTATTCTCAAGTGGTAGAGGTACATATGGCTGGTTAAACCATTCTGCTTAGTTATTTGATAAGGTCAACAAAAGGGGCCAAAATGATATTTTTTTTGGCCCCTCCATCTTAAACCACTTTTGATTGATCTATACGAACATTCACCAACGTTTTATTAATTGTATTAATCATATGACTTTCAGGCACAAACACGTTTTTTTTCCACGATGCCTCTAGACCTTTTATTTTGTTAGCTAAAATGGTCTTTTCAGAAGCTTTATAACGTTTTGCCAAAAGAGCAACTTCGGGCTTTAAATCCAGGGTTAGATGGCATTCCTTATATATCTTTTTGTTGCCGCATCGGCATTTCCCCAGTGGATTTAATTTATTTACGTATGACCACGCAGGCAGTACACCTTTATGAGGACCAATCCAAATACCTTGTCCAAATTTCTTACGGACAGCTTCCCAAATTTGATGCCGTAATAGCCAAAGGGTTACTTCATCAAATGTATTTATAAAACGATCATATTCCGTTGGACCATATCTTTCTGGTTCAACTGTATAGCCGTAACAAAATGAGTCAGGGAGGTATTTTTTTAATTCAGGAATATAAACACCCATGTTCAGATGTGGATGGTCCGGATAAATGCTGTAAGTCATCCGCGGCTCCAAGGAAATCACTATTGGTTGACCTTCAAGCATTTTATCGGTCCCAGTACATATTGCAACCGTGTACTTCTGCTCCATCAGTTCGTGTAAAATGGCATTTACCCGGTAGTCTGTTATATTATGTTCAGTGTTCCCGCACCCTTGAAAGTGTCTTACTTTCCCATTAGCGAAGTCAACTGGACAGCCGTTCATGATATCGGATATAACCTGCCTTAGTTCATTCTCCGGAGGGAGAGGGGCGGTTTCAAGTACAAACCATCCCTCATTTCTCATACCTCCAAAGATTTTTTGGTCAAGCCACTTTAAAGGTCCAAAAACCTCGGTAAGTTTATCGATTACTTTTGCTTCCATATTGTCACCGAAGGATGCGATGTTCCAGGTGTTCTTGGTCGTCCGTGTCCGCCGTTGTTGCCATTACCGTTTCCGTTATGGCCTTTATCATCATTACCTCTACCCGGTTGTGGATCAAATCCTTGTCCACCGCGATTCTTATTTTTATCCAAGGGAATCACTCCTAATCTATTTAAATATCTATAATAAGAGTGAAAAAACATACAGCCTGCCCTTTATACTCCCCCTTCATACAGTAGAAGCGATTTCAAATCCTAAAGAAAGATTATAAGTTGACTACGATAATGCGAACAGAACACCGAACACTTTGTTACAGGTGTGCCCATAATCTTGCATTCAACTTTAATGTTTTGTATTATGGATTTGTCGATACATAATACTTTTCTTTAGCATGTAGAAAGCCTCGTCTTTTTGCATGCTTTTTTCACTTTGTCTACATTTCTTTCTGTGTAAAATATAACCAATTCGCAATACTTTGTCAACGAAAACACGAACGATTTAATTGTATATTCATTAAATGTTCGGTTTTTGCTCTAGCTCTTCTCTCTATTATACTATTACATTTATTAACATCTTATACCTTTTAACAATCAAATAATGACTTTATATACCACGATTTGATTATATCAGTCAAAAACCTCAAAAATCAATATATAGTAATGTTTTCTTTTTCGACAATACTATATATGGTGATAAGAGTGTGAAATGTTTCTTTTGTCAAGAAATGCGGGATATTAATAATTATTATTTAGGTTGAAAAATCTTTAAAAATCAGCTTAAAATGAAAAAATTAATAATAGCATCTCTCCCCCCTAATCGCCCCTTTGTCCATTTAGGATAAACCTACTGTTTAATTGGTTTTTAATTTAGCATATGTTCATTTATGTTTGGCAATCAATGCAAAGAAAGAATGACCAGCGCTGCTTCTTTCGGACTGATAGATCGGTAGTCACTAAACATCATTTATATAAACCTCTGTCCATCTCTTCTAATAGCTCTTTTTTGTATAAATCACATCAGATTCCATGAACTGAGCAATCATATGCAGGCTTTTACTTATAGTACTATTGATTGTGTTTGTATTCTCTATTACTATTAAGTTTGTAAAATATTAGTAAAGAGAGAGGGGATGTTTTTGAGCAATTTTGATGAAATGGTGTTGTCAGAACAACTATATATTCTAAGGGATTTTCTATTTCACTACTCTAGTTTTAGTTATTTAAATAACAATTTTGAGAACTTTGTAAATCAACATGGTTCTCAAGAATTTTGGGTACTCACTATTAATTCACACTACTTCCAGGCTATAAATTTATGGTGTATGATTTTTGGTACTAACAATAATGAGACGCATTGGAGAAAATTAGGTGACTTTGGAGACTTTAAACCTGTTATTTTAGATAGGTTAAAAATTGAACAAAACGATTATGACTTATATTGGAAATCCATAACTGATTGGCGAAACCAATACTCCGCTCATAGGGTGCCAGGTTTTTTAAAACCTACACCTGAACTTAAACTAGCAAGAAGCGTTGCACTGGTATATGAGGATTGGATTTCATTTAAAATCGATGCTAGTATTAGTTTTTCCTTAGAATTATACGAGGAAGAATATAAAGAGAAACTTGATGAAACATTCTTCTCGTTACTTTCTAAATCAACTTCATAAAAAGATTATTAATAGAATTTAAAATGGGGAGATAATATTGAATCAAGAAGAAATTGTAGAAGTTCTACAGGAAAAGTTCTCTATTGTTAATTCGAATAATAGAATTGGGTTAAACGGAGAATGGGGAATTGGTAAATCTTTTGCTTGGGAGTTATTCAAGAAAAGGCTTAAAAACAAAGAGGAATCTAGTAATGAGTTGAAAGTAATTTATTGTTCTTTATTCGGAATTGAAAACATTAATACTTTGAAAAGGGAACTTAAAAGGAAAAAACTTGAACAAGACGAACGTTATGGGAAAGTAGCTGCTTCCGGAAAGTACCCAGCTATAAAAATGTTGGGCGATGTACTTTCGACCAAGTTCTTGGGAAGCACAATAGACCTTTTGGAAATGGTTTCACTTGAATTTGGAAGTGACTATCTAATTTGTTTTGACGATTTGGAAAGAACATCTGATAGTATACAAATTTCAGATGTTATGGGAGTAATTGAACAAGTAGCTCAATCCGCTAAGGTGTTGGTAATATATAATGATCAAGAAATGAGGAAAAAAACTGAAGATTTTCAAAGGCAGAAAGAAAAAATACTGGATTTTGAATACACTTTGGATTCGCTATCTGAACAGGTAATTGAGCAAATTATTATTAATCAGAAGATAGTATTAGCAGATGAAAAAGAAACGCTAACTAAATTCTTTTTAGAGCACGGAAAAAATAACTTAAGAACCTTGAAGAAGTTAACTAGCTATGTCCAGGAACTAAAAGGAAAAGTTCCTCTTAATAGAGAGTTAATAAACCTTTGTGCTGCGGTATTTCTTGAGGAAATGCTTAATCGGTCTGAGGAAAAGGAGCTAACTGATGAGGAAAAAAGTAAGGCTGAATTAAATCCACTACTTGAATATCAAAAATATAAAATTAACTATAGAGCATTTTCTTTGTTGGATCATATTAAAAACTACCTAGTTACAAACAAAATTGATCCAACTTTATTCGATTCCTTTGTTAATCCAGCTGAAAAGAGTAAAATTGTCCTGTTAATGGATCAATTTTATGAAGGTATTTTAAGTAGTAAATATGTCATTGAAGAAACAATATCAGAATCTATTCAATTGCTGAAAACCGGTAGTGCTAATGAATTATCAGAAGACTATATTATTTTATTAGTAGCTGACATGAAAAATTTTAATAATCTATTCAATCTAAAACTAGTGCCTGCAAATATCGATGATGTGGCATTAGAACGGATTAAGGAGTTACTTGAGAAAAACGTATTACATAAAGAAATGTTGAGTGGACGGTTCAATTCAACTTTCCGCAAATTATCTATTAGTAATAAGAAATTTCCTCTAGTGCAGAATTTATTGTCTCAATCCAAACAATATGAAGAACAGCTTATAAAACAATTATATTCTAAGGAATTTAAGAAAAGATTTGAGGAAGAAAATTATGATGAATGTGAAATAATCTTAAATAAAAATGTGAATTTAATAGCTGATCATTTATATATATTTGATAATCTAGCTCAGCCATGTAGCAGTGATTATTTTAATTTTATTAGAAATCTTTTGGAAAATACAACTATCGATAGTATTGTAAAGAAACAAATAAGACAAGCCTTGTTTGGTTTAAAAAGAAAACAAAAAGATATTGTGATTGTGTATCGAATAAGTTTAGTCCTTAAAGAATTTTTAAATGGAGCTTATGGAAAGGCGAAAAAAAATTAATTTGAGTATTGTGTAGTAAATGGTAATATCGGCAAACCACCACCTCTTGTGTTGCCACATACTCTGGACACTGTGAAGCTGTTGGATAATTGTCCATGCATAAATATAGAGCGCCTTATCCTTTGGTGGATAAGGCTTCTATTTTTTTAGGCGAACTAGTAAACGAACTATTAGGCAGCGGTTGGTTCTCTGTTTATACAATAAATTTTATTCAGTTGCCAACCTCCTTTTACTCTGGCACTCTTTAAAGTTCTCAAATAAAAAGGGTGAAAGACTACCTTTCTCCAACGTTTTCTTAATTTGCTGATAAAAGGGGAATGGTAGGCGCTTATGAAAGCATCCCCCTATCTTTCAAGTGCCGGTTTGCAGCCTGTGTATTGTTTCGTATTTTATTTCTAAGATTGTTTTTCGTTGTTGTTTTCTCCATTTATTTATAATGGTCGGTTCATCCACCGGTAAAATGGAATATAAACATTCGGAGGTAAGTCAAGGGATATTTCAAGCTTTTTGTTATGTTAAATACTCAAAAACCAAAGTATTGGTTATATTTAGGAATTTATTTGAAATTTGTCATGTTCTGTATTAATTTGTCATGTTAAAATGTTTCATATGCTAACCTAATTAGGAAGGAATAGTTTAATGGATTATAAGACTTTCACACAGACTATAGATTCCTTATCCAGTAAGGACTTTCAGGATTTAAATAATATCCTTAAAGAGTTTAACGAGCTCAATGATTTTTTGGCTAGTTTATCTACGGTCGATAGAGCAATAATTTTAAAGAAAATTAAATTGTTTGCCGAAAAGGACGCTAGTATAGTTCATTTCGATTCAAGTAAACAAAAGTTTGTGCCCGATTATCAAAAAATGGATATTGTCCATTGTGACTTTACTGGAGTAGGATTTGAATGGGATGGGCCACATTATGCTGTGATTTGGGATATCAACCCTAAACTTGATTCTGTAATGGTTATTCCTACTACAAGCCAGAAAAGAAAAGGGGATTTGGCTGGAATTATACCTGTAGGCACAATTTCAGGCTTAAATAATGGGACAAAGCAGAAAAGTACGACCTTGTTAGTTACCGATATGACAAGAGTTTCTAGAAAAAGATTGAGTAAAGTAACATTTAATCATCCTAAAAAAGGGGTCATACCTGTGCGTTTACCGTTTGCCTGGGTTAAAAGAATACAGGAAGCCATAGCGGTGACTTATGGAGATGAAATTACCTTTGAAGAATTTTTGCTCAATAATTGCGGTGTAGATATGGTTAATGAAATTAAAGTTTTGAATACTTGGAGATTTAAACCTATAAAGGGTAACTACAATTCGGCTACAAAGGTATTATCAATTCGTGAGTGGAATAGCGATAGCATCTATACTTTTGAATTAGTCAGCCCCAAAAAGCCTTTTACAAAGGAGTCCAAAAAAGTATTAGTTCGCAATCTTTGGTCTGATGATCCAGGAGTGAAGGCTTCAGCTCTTGCTGATTATGCCGATTTGTATTAATTAAAAAAATGGTTTGACAATTAAGTAAAAGTTGAATATAATGGGTATATATTAAAGAAACGTTATCCTCGTTAAGAGGCGCAAGAACTGATTTTATTGATCACATATTGATATCCTCGTTAAGAGGCGCAAGAAAAGGAAGGACGGGTCATGACTCGTCCTTTTCCTGTTTCTTCAAATAGAGTATACATACCTTATACCTTCAAACGGTGTCCCCGTTACTCTCTTCATGTTTCATACTACCCCACCTCCAAATATTCACATCCGCAGCTTAAAAGATGCGTAAGTTAGGAAATCAAATGGCACTATAATTAGATTCTATTCCTATTTGGTCACTCAACTTCCCTGACATAATTATCCTGCTCGATTTGAACATAATACGATTATTTTATAGTAATATCGCTCCTAAGCAAGTTTTTCAATTTATTATGGCTTGATAGGGGGAAGGAAATGGCTGCATAAATATGAGAAACTTCTCCTTTGGTGGATAAGGCTCTTTTAGGTCGCATTTTCATTGGCTCAGTTCACCAAACTCTTATTAAGCGGGACTTAAGGTCGCTCCTACGGTTATTCTTTTCATCAGTTGTTATTTTCTAGCTTGGCAAAAGCGTTTAAGCAGAGGTAGCTGATTTGCCTTCTGAGGGTTTAACTCTGACGTTAAGACAACCTTTAGTGAAAAGGATACAACATTTTGCTTAAAGAGTTTTGACTCAATGAGATTTGACAAAAGAAAGTTAGGTATTAAATACATAAAGTTAAGTAAGTCACTGAGTTATTTCACTTACTAATTAACAAATGATTTCAAAAAAGCACAAATGTATTGATGGGTATGCTGTATAGTGAAAGTATGAAACTATACTGGAGGGGTTAAAGTGTCACGGGCAGTAACCGCGGATCATGTATTGTTCAATGAATGTATTCAGATGTTTCGACCAGATCACTTTCAATTAAAAGAAGAACAACCGGAACAGCGGGGTTATTTGTTCTTGGACTTTATGCTTGAACAGCCCATAGTATTTGAATATTTTAGTATTCAACCAACAATCGAGGTAAACCTGCCAGGAGCCTATTCCGCTTTTATTGCTCCTGTTGTTTTACCAAAGTGGTTTGAATGGAACCATAATATACACTTATTTACTATTGCACTAAGTTCAGTTTTTTCTTTTGTTACTGGTAGATCCATAAAAGCTCCTCGGGATGGGTATGAATCACGACAAATCAATTTAGATGACTATACTCTTGGAAAGTTTGCTATACAGCATCCTATCTTGAAGGCAGGTCCCGGCGCCCACGACACACGCCTATCACAGTTAACATATGAGAAAATAAAAACTCAGCTTCAAGAAACAATTCAAATCTTACATAAGCTCCCTTATGAGCTATATATTAAAGGAATGCAATCCATTAGATTGGTACATTTATCTCAAATAAATAAAAGAGATGACTTTGGTTTAGGTTATTATTTGCTAATTTCAGCAATAGAGCCAATTGCAACTGCTGCAATTAGCAGAAAGTCGGTTGCACCCAAAAATCCCGTACTTGATGAGTGGAGGGCTAAATCAAAAACTAACCCTGAATTTCAACCATTATTAAATGCTTACCAACAAGAACTAAGCAAAAACAGATATATTGGAAAGCGATTTGTAGCGTTTGTAATGAATTATTGTCCTCCTGATCAATGGATGGACCTAGAACATCCCAAGGAAAATTCGATTGCCTACACATCAGAAATTTCAGGTTTTACAAGTGAGTTGAGTTGGGTAACCCAAAAGCAGTGGGACGAGATTTATCCTGAAGATCTTAATGGGCAACAAATAAGGAATTTACTTTCCGATTGCTACCATCATCGTTCTAAGTTCACTCATGAGGGCCAAAATCCACCTCATAAGAAACCAGACAGTTATAATAGATTTTTTGATAAAGAAACAATTATTGATTTTGACGAAAAAACTAAAGAGGTTCGGGGAATAAATGAAATCATTTTGCCCAACTTCCGACTAATTTCATTCATTGCCACAATGTCGATTTTCAATTTTTTGAAAGAAAAGTCAGGTGTGTAAACTCACCAGCTATCTCATGTGTTGCCACATACACTCCACACATGTAGAGTGTGTAGCGCTAATAGAGTTGAAATAGCTTGGTATCAAAGATTTTAAGGCTTTTATTTAAAATTAAAGTATGTTTTATGTTCCCTCAGACCGTTGGTTTGGGGGATTTTGTTTTTACACAAAAAATAGGGATATTGCGATTAAATTTCAATGAAATGAATAGTTAGGCTATAGGGAGAATAGGTTGGTGAAATACAGGAAGAAATTTTAGAACTAATAGATATATAATAACTATACATGCGAGATAGAGGGGTGAAGGCCTATTACAAGTGAAGAAAAATGGAAAGCAGTTAGTACCTGTAATAATTACTATGATGGGTTGTTTTATTATGCAGTCATAACAACAGGGATCTTTTGCAGACCATCCTGTAAGGCTAAGACACCTTTGAAAAAGAACACCATTTTCTTTGATAATATAGAGGATGCGCTAAAAGATGGATTTAGGCCATGCAAAATGTGTAGGCCTGATCTTAATGAAACAACTTATGATCCTAATAAAGAATTAATAGAAAAAGCAAAAGAAATAATTAATAACAGCTATAATAAACCTCTTAACAGTAAAAAGATAGCCCAGGGGCTCGGTGTCAGCAGTAATCATCTAGCTAGACTATTTAAACATTATTATGGCATGACCATATCGGATTATATTGTTGAGTTAAGAATGGAAGAAGCAATCAGGCTTTTGACACATACGGATATAGAAATTACTGAAGTTGCACTTAAAGCAGGGGTTAAAAGCATGTCTAACTTTTATAAAAATTTTAAAGAGAGAACTGGATTAACCCCAAAAGAATACAGAATGAAGAGTCTGTAAATAGTTATTTAGAAATGCTTTATAACAACTAAATAAGCTTGAAATAAGGAGGGATAGAATATGAGAAATAACTTTCAAATCGTTGCGTTACAAGAGAAGGAATTTGATAACCTATTTTTAATGAATGAAGAAGTATTAAAAAGCATCGGGGCAGTCAAAATGACAGCAAATAAAAAGCCTGGATATCCCTGCCGGGTAAGTTTAAAGGATGCAGAGGTAGGAGAAGAAGTAATCTTACTGAATTACCAATATCATGATGTTAATTCCCCTTATAAGGCAAGTGGGCCTATTTTTATACGAAAGGGAGCAACTACCGCTAAGCTTGCTGTTAATGAAATTCCGGATATGTTACATCATAGGTATCTGTCTGTGCGCGGCTACAATACTGAATCAATGATTGTAGAGGCAAGGGTTACAGAAGGTGTAAACTTAAGAGAGAATATAGATGAAATTTTTGATAATAAAGAAGTAGAATACATTCACATTCTTAATGCTAAACCAGGATGCTATAACTGCCTTGTTAATAGAGTGTGAAGTTGGAATTGGGAACATCAATAATCCTATACACATAATTTCTAAATGATAATTGGGTCTGATAAGAGCTTAGTAGGCATGCCGGTGGAGCCAAAAAACGACAGGTTAGAGCGGAGATGACCTGGAGTTTAGAGTGGATTTGGACAAAGCGAAATTGTTGTAAACTTACCAGCTTTCTGTGTTGCCATACTGTGAAGCTGTTTCGAAAATTGAATTAGTTTAATTTGGAGAGCCTTATCCATTTGTGGATAGGGCTCTTGCAGTTTCAGGAAATCACTCAATGTGACAAAGGCATTACTTTCCTTTCTGTTTCCATTTCCTGCAATCCACCCATTTATAATAATTCACCAGTAGGAAATACTGTATAAATAAATTGTAAAGTGGAGGACAGAATCATGCCTGAATTGCCAGAGATGGAAACATATAAAACAATGCTGGGGTCATTAATTGGCGGGCGAAAAATTACGGCTGTTGAGATTGGGCGGGAAAAGTCCATTAATGTACCAGTTGACAGGTTTACTATGCAAGTTTCAAACCAGGCTATAAAAACGATTACTAGAAGAGCTAAATATTTAATTTTTCAATTACAGGATGGAAAATGTTTATTATTGCACTTGATGCTTGGCGGATGGATGTTTTTTGGCAAAGAGGAAGATCGGCCAAACAGGACCATTCAAGTAAAGCTATCATTCGGGGAACAAAGTTTATATTTCATAGGACTGCGATTGGGCTACCTGCATCTTTTATCACCTGAAGAGGTCCAGGAAGAGTTTAAAAAGTTGGGACCAGAAGTGCTTGAGCATGGTTTTACATTGGATGCCTTTCATCAAATAATGGGAAAAAGAAAAGGAACAATTAAAACAACATTAATCAATCAAGAAGTGCTAGCTGGAATAGGGAATGGGTATTCTGATGAGATTCTTTGGCATGCAGAGATTCGCCCTGATAAAAAAATCAATGATCTTGACAAACAACAAATCTCACGGCTATATCATTCGATTCAGTTTATCCTTAGAAGAGGAATCGAACAAGGTGGTTATATGGAAAACCCTCTCTATAAAGGAGATGGCAAAACAGGAGGCTACCAATTTTATGTTTACGACAGAGAAGGACAGGAGTGTTCTCGTTGCAATGCCCACATTTTAAAAAGCGAAATCTCTTCACGGAAAACGTACTTTTGTCCCAATTGCCAGCCTTAAATGGTAACTTGAGGCTCTGCCTAATTTGTCCTTTAGCTTAGAGTATAAACTCTTATAAATTAGTTTCCGTCATAAGCGGCTCAGGAATTGAAGCATTCATTCCTGAGTACTTCATATCTCTTAAATTCTTTAACGTGAGGCACGTTATAACAATAAAAGCAACAAAGGTCCTATCGCGGCTAATGCTGCGAATCCTAGAACTCCCACAAGCACCGGCTTTATTCCTGCTTTCTTAAAGTCACCGAAATTTATACCTAATCCTAATCCTGCCATTGCCATCGCAAGAAGATAGACACTTACCTCAATTAAAAAATTGGATAGGTTAGAGGATATTAAGCTGAACGTTGTCACAACACTCATGGCGAGGAAACCGAATATAAACCAGGGGATGGGTAGATTCTTTATCTTGCTAGATGTACTATTACTAGTCTTCTGATCCTTTTCTGTAAACAAATACCCTAAAAAAAGAGCTGCAGGGATTAACAAAGCTACGCGACCAAGTTTGGTTAAAAGAGCATTCTCCATACTAGCTCCCCCGCCTGGTGCAGCAGCAGCAATGACATGAGCTAGTTCATGTAAAGTCGCTCCAACTAAGACACCATAACTTTCTGATTCGAAAGGAAGTAGAGGATAAAGAATGATATACATGAGTGACCCAATAGTTCCTAAGATTGCAATACATGCAACCGCTAATGCAGTATATTCCTTCTTAGTTTTGATTACAGAGGAAACAGCTACGATAGCCGCCGCTCCGCAGACAGCTGTTCCAACAGCAATTAAGGCAGAAAGTTGAGGATTAACTTTGAAAACCTTTCCTAAAAATATCATTAGGCCAAGAGTGAAAGTGATTACAATTACATCGATGAGGACCACCGACATTCCCGCTTCTACAATATGCTGAAGATTAAGCCTAAGCCCCATTAAGATGATCCCGGTTCTTAACAGATATTTACTGCTGAACCCTATTCCAATATCTGCGCTTGTTTGAGGTCCCATGAGGCTTCTCCATGACATTCCTAACAAAATGGAAATAATCATAATCCCCATTATTGATAAGAATGGTAGGTTGGTAATTTGATCCGCAACTGCAGCAAGGACCCCGGTTAATACGATTCCTCTTGTTAAGTCTCTTACGTATTTCTTTCGTTTTTCTGTTATGAAAGGGGCTGGTTTAAATTCCTCTAATATTTTTTTGGCTTCCATTGTTCTCCCCCTGGATAATTGTTTAGTTAACCTTAGCAGAGTTCCAAGGAGGAATAAAATAGAAATTTTTCATTATAGCTATTTAAAATTCTTATTATCGAACTGGGAGGAGGAAAGGAAATTTACTAAGATATTTACCATTAGTTTTTATTATCATCACAATAAAAATAAGTTGTTTTACTAATTTTTAAGGCTATTGTAACTTAGATTCAACACTTGCTAAATTTTCCAAAAATAAGCCGATTTTATTAATGTGAGGAGGGATATTTATGAAATATAGTTACTTATCTCATTTGTACTGCCCGAAATGTAATAAGAGTTATAATTCAGCGGATAAAAACCAGCTTTGCTCTTGTGGGTCCCCATTATTAGTGCAATATGATCTTGAGGAACTAAAGAAATATTGGTCGCCTAAAGACTTGATTGGCAGAGAAACAAATTTGTGGAGATACCATGAGCTGCTTCCAATACGTCACGAAGAAAATGTCGTGTCATTAGGAGAAGGCATGACTCCTTTACTGCCGATGCAACGATTAGGAAAGGAGATGGCAATTCCTAAGCTTTTAATGAAGGATGAAGGGATTATTCCAACTGGGTCCTTTAAAGCTCGGGGGGCGGCCGTTGGTGTTTCCAAAGCTAAAGAGCTGGGAATCCAGGAGTTGGCCATGCCTACAAACGGCAACGCTGGAGCGGCATGGGCATTATATGCTGCAAGGGCAGGCATTCAATCAAATATTGTGATGCCAATTGACGCCCCGAAGATTACTAGAAACGAATGTGCCATATCTGGGTCAAACCTATTTTTGGTGGACGGCTTGATTAGTGACGCAGGTAAGATTATTGCACAAGCTGTTAAAGATTATCAATTATTTGATGCATCGACTTTGAAAGAACCTTATCGCATCGAAGGTAAGAAGACTATGGGCTTGGAAATTGCTGAGCAATTGAATTGGAAAATGCCTGATGTCATTTTGTATCCGACTGGCGGGGGCGTAGGGATTATAGGAATCTATAAGGCTCTTAAGGAACTTCAGGAGTTAGGCTGGGTACAAGGTGAACTTCCTAGATTGGTGGCTGTTCAAGCTGCAGGGTGTGCCCCAATTGTTAAAGCATGGGAGCAAAAGAAGGATGTTTCTGAATTTTGGCCGGATTCTACAACCATTGCATTTGGTATTAATGTACCAAAGGCTTTGGGTGACTTCCTGGTTCTTGACGCTATTTATAAGACCAAGGGTTGTGCGATCGCGATCGAGGACCCGGCGATTTTAGAGGAGCAAAGAAAGATTGCGGCTTTTGAAGGAGCGTTTATTTGTCCTGAAGGGGCTTCGACCTTTGTTGCAGCTCGCCGTCTAAGAGAAAATGGGTGGATAAAGGAAGAAGATGTTGTTGTAGCCCTTAATACAGGCTCAGGCCTTAAGTATCCTGATACTGTTCAGGTTAAAGTACCTGTTTTAGAAAAAGGAAGTTTTATAAAAATCCCAATTACAAACTGTTAACATAAACGGTTTTTCTCAGGAGGAACCGGTCAGATGATCTAAACATTTTAACCCAACCTGGCTTCAGCATGCTATTGGCCCATATTCACAAGAAATGAAATTGAGATAATTGCTTTTACGGAAATGGAAGTGGGATACGATTGTCTTAAACAAATAGACGATTCCCCACCTTTTTTTAAAAATTAAACTAACTGAATATTTTATCTATTTCGAATTATATATATAACATAATGGCTTTTTATGTATGCGCTTTCAAATCAACATGACACTTCTTTCAGAAACTCATGGAGGGAGGTAATAAGTTTTTAAGGAGGATAGGTTTCTTGTAATACTCCGTTATCCTATTCAAGATTTATCAATAAAAGGGGGATTTTTATGAAAAAAATGGGCCTGTTAACACAAATTTTAATAGCATTTGTTCTTGCAATAGTGATTGGTGTACTCGCCGGTCCAAGTGCAGAGATTGTACAGCCTCTGGGAGATTTATTTTTACGCCTCATCAAATTTATTATTGTTCCCTTAGTACTCGCTTCCCTTGTAGTTGGTGTTGCGGGCACAGGTGATATCAAGCATCTAGGACGTATGGGCGGAATAGCATTTTCGTACTATTTGATTACAACTGCTATTGCGGTAACTGTCGGTTTAATTTTTGGAAGCCTGTTTTCACCTGGGAAAGGCCTTAACATCACACAATCAGCAGAAAAGGTAGAAGTTAATGAAGCTCCAACGATTATTGAACAACTTCTAAACATAGTACCTGTTAATCCAATACAGGCCTTAGTAGAAGGAAATATGCTGCAAATTATCTTCTTTGCCATTTTCCTTGGATTAGCCATAACGATATTAGGTGATAAGGCGAAAACTTTCTATAGCTTCTTTGATGAATTGGCTGAAGTGATGTATAAAATTACGGCTATCGTTATGAAGTTTGCTCCAGTTGGAATATTTGGACTTGTAACACCGATTGTTGGGAAATACGGGCTCTCCGTACTCCTCCCTCTTTTAAAGGTTATTCTTGCTGTCTATATAGGCTGTATTCTTCACGCAGCATTGATGTATGGTTTTTCTGTAAAAGCTTTTGCCAATATGAGTCCTATTAAATTCTTTAAGGGAATTGCACCTGCAAGCTTAGTAGCATTTAGTACATCAAGCAGCTCAGGAACTTTGCCTATAACGATTAAGAGCACCGAAGAAAACTTAGGAGTATCTAGAAAAGTCAGCAGTTTCGTTCTTCCTTTAGGAGCTACCATCAATATGGATGGAACTGCTATTTATTTAGGTGTTGCTACGCTATTTGTGGCCCAGTACTTTGGAGTAGATCTTTCCATGATGCAAATGTTAACGATTGTATTAACCGCAACTCTTGCATCAATAGGTGCTGCTGGAGTCCCAGGTGCAGGATTGATTATGAGTACGATGGTAATAACTTCTGTAGGGCTGCCTTTAGAAGGTATTGCATTAATTGCAGGTATTGATAGGATTTTGGATATGATTCGGACATCTGTTAATGTAACAGGTGACGCATCTGCCGCTGTTGTTGTTCAAGCAATGGAAGAGAAAAGGGAAATGAGATTATCCAATGACTTAAGTACATCGAATGACGTAAGTGCATAACTAGTAATAAATTGATCTAGCCTTGGTTTTTGAACAAAACCAAGGCTATTAGTTCTTTTGATAACAATCAAACATCCGGGAAAGATTACCGAAAGGATAGTTATTAAGGAAATCCAGGAAAACATCCATGAGTTTAGTGTGAAAATCCGATTTATGGATGACATACGAGAAGTTTCTAATTATTGGATTGTTTTTGACCCGTAATAAGTGCAGTGTCCCCAGTGCAATTTCTTTTTGAATGACATATTTGGACATAATCGATATCCCCATACCTGCCTCTACAGATTCCTTTATAATTTGAGAACTTCCGAATGACATGATAGCTAAGGGAGAAAAGTCATTCCTTAAAAAGAGTGAATCTATCGTTTGTCTAGTCCCCGAACCCTCCTCACGCAGGACCCAGGTCTCCGAAGCTAATTCTTCCAATTCAATCTCGTCTCTAGAGGCAAAACGGTGATTAGAAGATACAGTGACCAACAATTCATCTTGTGCAAAAGGCTGGATGATCAGGGTTGGATGCTGCTCAATTTTCCCTTCCACAATTCCAACATCTAATTCATGTCTTAGTAGTCTGGCAATAATTCGATTGGTGTTTCGAATGGATATGTCGGGTGTGATGAGCGGATAAGAAGTTTTAAATTCTGAAACGATTCGTGGCAGCAGATATTCGCCAAACGTAAAGCTTGATCCTATGAATAATGGACCACTCGTAGAAAAGGATAAATCGTCGATTAATCTTTGCATATGTTCATATTTATGAAGTATGTCTTTGGCATGGTGATACAGAACTTCTCCAGCCTTCGTCAAACGGACATATTTATTCGTACGATCAAATAATTTTACTCCATATTTTTTTTCTAATCCTTTTATTATTAAAGTAACTGCCGATTGAGTAACATGCAGAGCTTCAGCAGAACGGGTAAAATTCTTTTTTTCAGCAACTGTAACAAAGGTAATAAGCTGTTGATCCATTGCTTTGGCCTCCCAGAATTATTCAACTGACTATTTAGAAAATTCTTATTACTCATAGAATATTTTAATCTATTTTTAAAAAAGAACAAGGTAATTTGGAAATAGAAGAAATCTATTTCATTCTAATTAGGGAATATATGGGTGTGGTAAGGTAAAATGGTTAATGGGCACAAACCTTGAGAAAATCATTTTTAATGCAACCAGGTATGAAAGTGAACGTAAAACTGATGAAATTCAGGAGGGCAGTAAATGGATGTTATACAAATTGTTGATAGAATTAATGATCTGTTCAATATAAAAAATAAGAAAATCTATTCCGATGAATCTGGGCTTACATACCATGCAGATAAAAAGGTTAAAAAGTTAGGCTACTGTGTGAACCTCACGCTTGAAACGATAGAGGAAGCAAGGATGCATGGAGTTGAAATGATGGTGACACACCACGATGCATGGGATGAAATATATGGATTAAAAGATGCATGCATCGAAAAACTAGCAGAATATGGTATAAGTCACTACTATAATCACTTGCCGCTTGATGATTGTAACTTTGGAACAAATGATAGTTTATTAACAAAATTGAATTTAAAGATTGTTAAAAGAACCCACGAATGGGAAGGGTTATTTTTTGGCAGAATCGCAGAGTATGAAGAAGAAATCGAATTAAATGATTTAGTAAAGAATATGGAGAACCTGCTTGAAGAACCAGTTAAATACTGGCGGTTTAATGGCCATAAGGTAAAGCGAGTGGGCTTAGTCTGTGGTAACGGAGCACCAACCGCTTGCCTTAAAGAAGCAGTTGAAAATAAGTGCGATGTCTACATAACAGGTGAATGTAATTTGTATACGATTCAATATGCTCAGTTAAAAGGGATCAATCTTATCATTGGGAGTCATACTTTCACAGAATTCTTTGGAATCGAAAGTTTAGCATTGAAATTGACTGAGAATATAAAAGAACTTGAAGTAGTGAGACTTAATGAAGAACATTATGAAGCGAATATATAATAAGACAAACTAACAGAGAACTGCGTATAACTTAAAGTAAAAGCCACCCCATATATGTAAAGAGGGTCCTAAAGGATCTATCCTTGGTATGACGGCGCGCGAAAATGGTCTTGAATTATAGGAGAGCCTTATCCTTTGGTATGGTGGATAAGGCTCTTTTAGCAGAAGAGATTTCATTATTTGAAGTGATATTTGTATCTCGAGATTGAGACGGAAAAACCGTCCCCATGCCTGTTAGAATTCCATCCCAGAAGGAGAGAACAAATATATTATTTCACATAAATTTCATGTAAATATAAATCGAACCGCCTTGCTTCTTTCGATGAATCTTTTAAAGTTATTTGGCCTCTAAAAAGTGTTTCACCGGTATTTACATCCGCAACAACCACATCTGCATTTATTTTTAAGTTTGGACTTAATTGGGAGGAAGCAATATAGAGCTTACCATCTTTTATAGCAGTCATATGACCACCCATATCCCCATTCTCACCTGATAGTTGAATACTATAGGCTTTACCAATCTTATCCTCTATTAAACTATAAGGAGTTACAAGAAGTTCTTGCTCATTTAATCTTGTGAAATAAATTTGAGAGCCATCAAAAAAGCTGAGTTGATTTTCGTCCAATTGCAATTCTGGTACATCGATTATTTCTTTTTCTTTTGTTGCTAAATTGTAGGAAATGATTTCTTGGTTTAAAATTTCTTCTCTTATAGATTCTGTTTCTTCAATCACCTTTAGTTCCGTTTTTACGAGAATCAGATGCTCATTCGCTTTTATCGGGTCGGTACTGATTAGCTGTACGTTAGTACGAGTATCAATCTGAGCGTTTGTGTTGTGAATGATGTCTTCATGGTCACTTATTTTTCGATTAGCTAAATTAATCGTATAGATATGTTCTCCTTCAGAGAAATTCTCATTATTTCTCATCGTATTTCTGGTAATAAGGTATAACTTACCCTCAACCTTCTGTACATCATCCACAGAAATATACTCGAGTTCCTCGCTATCTGGAACTTCTATCATAAAGGATTCAATTTTACCATCCTCTTTGTTTAACACTGAGATATCAAACTTAAAGTCACTTGATCTTAACGAATCTATTTTATAATCTACATTTGCGTAAGCCAGAAACTCCTCGTTCTCAAAGAAACAGGTAACAAATGGGTCTTTACCACGCATGAAGGTACGATATTTTTCTTGAAAATCCTTGATTACGGCTGGAGGCTGTCCGATAATCTGGTCTAGAAATGAACGATTTTGGTATGTAGATCCCTTTGCTGTGATGGATAAGTTTGTATTAACGTAACTATTAGAAGAAGTATCTGTATACGAGCCTTGTAATATCAATGGCTTTATTTCTTCTGCATTCCCGCTTATTGTTTTGATAATGAACTCCGGGTTGGATTCCGCTGACAAAGTGGAGTTAACATAGAAAGTTCCAAGGCTAAGCACTATAACAGCAGTGATCGTTATGATTTTCCAGTATTTCTTCATGTAAAAAAACACCCCTTATACCGTAATCTTTCTCGTTAATAGGAATCTGCTCATCCAAATAGATGCCGCAAGTATAATCAAACCGGTAATGATTTCAAGTACCAGTAATTCAATCGGATAGAAAAAACCATTAAGAACAAATGCTTGTAAAAGTAATGGTGAAATAAAGATCGTTGCTGCAATGGCAATATATATTAGCCCCCCAATAATCCCTTTCCACCGGAAACTTCTTTCCATTAAAATCGCGGTAAATATAACAGCAACCACCAACAAACCTGCACCATAATATAGAAGCAGTTCTGCGAAGCTGCCTGGAATAATAATCGATAACTCAGGCAAATTGGTTAAAATTTCGCTTACACCCATATCCCTTCTGAATTCTTCTGGGACCATGATGTTCATTACGAATATCTGCACCGGCAGTAAAATGAGTTGAGAGGCGACTAAGCCTAATGTCATGACTAGAATAGTAGTGGCTTTTGCATAAAAGACATTCAATCTTGTGGTTGGAAGCATTAATAATCGGTAAATGAATGTATTTTTTCCTAACCAATCACGATACCAAATGAGAAAGATGTAAAAACCGACACCAGCGATACATATTGCTATTGGACCTAAAAACCATGCACTTCTTACGATTTGTAAGAAACTCATTTGACCGAAAGATTCCAGGAACTGAGCTTTTGGCACTAATTCTTCAAAAATCTTTTCATTAACCATGTTTAAGTAGCTCTTTGATTCCACAATCACACCTGTGATCTGAATAATAAATGTTAAGCTTAGTAAAACAGCAAATAGCTTAGAAACGCGGTTAAATTCCAAATTAACTAATTTGAAAAAATTATTCATCTCTGATACACCTCTCTCATTACATCAATGACAGACTTTCCTTCGATTTCTCGTGCTTCTTCTGCACTAAATTCCTTGGTCACGATTCCATTATCCAGCAGGACAACTTTATCTATTAAATGTTCAATGTCTCCTACTTCATGGGTTGTAATAATGACACCGCGATTTTCAATTAAATGACTTGTAAACACATTGGCAATTTCCTCTCGGCTGAATATGTCAATTCCTGAGAACGGCTCATCCATTAATACATAATCCACATCTAATGCTAAACCTAGAAGCAAATTCACCTTTGCTGTATTTCCCTTTGAGAGGGAAGAAATTCGATCGCTCTGGTTTAATCTGAAAAAATCAAGTAGTTCAGTGGCACGTTTATCATTCCAACAAGAGTAAAAGTCCTTCATGAACTCCATCGCCTCAGAGATCGTCATGTTAGGAAGCATAGTAATGGCATCAGGGATAAAGGCGACTTTTTCGAAAGTATGTTTATCTAACTGTTTTCCGTCTATTAGAATCTGTCCTTTATTTATTGGAGTAAGGGCCATAATGGCATTTAGGATCGTCGTTTTACCAACTCCATTTATTCCAATTAAACAAGTGATTTCCCCTTTATTTGCTGTAAAAGAAACGCCTTTTAATATTTTCTTGCGTCCATAACTCTTTTCAACCGCTTTTACTTCAATCATGTTTAATCCTCCTTCTCCCCATTAGCTTTGTATTTTTCCCTAACCAGGTTAAGAAGCTCCTCAACTGGTACATTGATCGAACGAACAGAAGTCACAAACATATCAACTGCCTCAACGAGCAGCTCATTTCTTACATTTCCTAAAACTTGTGTATCCGTGGTGATCTTGCTTGGATGATTCTTTTCCGTATAAATCAAACCCTGTTCCTCCATTTCCTTATACGCACGTTGAGCCGTGTTAGGATTCACTTTCATTCTAGTTGCCAGTTCACGTCTTGATGGGATTTCTTCTCCAGGCTCTAATGCTCCATTTACGATTTGTTCCTTAAAATATCGAACTATCTGTAAATAGACGGGATCCCGATTATTAAAATTTACAGTCATTGAAACAACTCCTATACGACCTAATAAGAAACAGTGTCATTTTAAGTGTGTGTATTAATTGGTTCATACACTTAATGTGTATTATATGGTTAGTACACTAAAACTGTCAATTTAATTTTGGGAATTTTTTCTTATAAAGCTTAACGAGATAGGTTCTTTTCTTATTTCACCGAATGGTGAGTACATTAAAAATCAAGTTTCCAAGAGGAAATCAGTTTGTTCTTTTTTAGTTGACGAGATAAATGTATAAGGATTATCCAAAGGGTACATTTGATAGAACCGAGGTCCTGCCCAGTAACAATATATTAATATCCTTAACCCCTTTAAAAATTTTCACCTGCATCTTTGTTCTAAGGCAAATGTGGAATTTCCCCAAGCTTCAGGCTTTTAGACAAATAGTCCAATCCTCTGTGGAGAATTTCCCATAATATATTGTGTTCTCAATAAAAAATAAGGGAGTGAGGTTATTGAGAGAAAAAGAGAATCACGATAAGGAACATTCGGCTAGTATTGGAAATTGTTCAAATAGGAACATAGAGCCAGATGTGAATTTTGATGCAAGAGTAGGCAAGATACCAGTAGTCTTAGCTGAGATTGAAGTGAGTACCCCGGTTACAGCAAACATTACATTTCCAGAGGATGTACTTGAAATCAAGGATATAAAGAAACGGGTAGTCCTTGTTCAATGTCGTCTGCTGGTGCCAACCAATCAGCTATTCATAAAAGGATATGTAGAAAAAAATATCAGATATGCTGCACCCAAGGGATGGACTCGGAAATCTATAGACTCAAATATTCGATCGTTTACCGTGAAAGTTCCTTTTGAGTGTACTACTCCAATTAGGGAGTTTATTACTCGTCCATTGGACGTCCAATTTAACCAGCGCAGTGAATTTGATTTTTTGGTTGCCAAACCTTTACCTGAAGGGTTTCCTGAAAAAGATGAACTGCTAACGAGCGACCTTTCACAATATCATCAAGATAGTACCCAGCACTATAATGAAATTCCATACTGTGACTTGGTGTCCAGCCGAATCATAGAGTGGGATGAAGCAACAGACAGGGTACCATTAGAAGAGGGCGCATTATCCGAAGGAACCTTTAGGAACATCGTGGAAAAGATGATCGTCAAGTTTACAATCAAGCTTCTTCAGAATCAACAAGTCCCAATTGGTGGAGGAGCAACGGGGCCAACGGGACCGACCGGACCGACCGGGCCGACCGGACCAACTGGACCAACCGGTGGAACCGGAGCAACGGGGCCAACGGGACCGACCGGACCGACCGGGCCGACCGGGCCAACTGGACCAACCGGAGGAACCGGAGCAACGGGGCCAACAGGACCAACAGGGCCAACGGGACCTACCGGACCAACGGGGCCAACAGGACCAACAGGACCAACAGGACCGACGGGACCGACCGGACCAACGGGGCCAACAGGACCAACAGGACCAACGGGACCGACTGGACCAACAGGACCGACCGGACCAACAGGACCAACAGGACCAACAGGACCAACAGGACCAACAGGACCAACGGGACCAACGGGGCCAACAGGACCAACGGGACCGACCGGACCAACCGGACCAACGGGACCAACAGGACCAACAGGGCCAACGGGACCAACGGCACCGACTGGACCAACAGGACCAACGGGACCGACAGGACCAACAGGACCAACGGGGCCAACAGGACCAACGGGGCCAACGGGACCGACTGGACCAACAGGACCGACCGGACCAACAGGACCAACGGGACCGACTGGACCAACAGGACCGACCGGACCAACAGGACCAACGGGACCGACTGGACCAACAGGACCGACCGGACCAACAGGACCAACCGGACCAACGGGGCCAACCGGACCAACCGGACCAACAACAGGGCCAACCGGACCAACCGGACCAACGGGGCCAACCGGACCAACGGGACCAACAGGACCAACGGGACCAACAGGACCAACGGGACCAACCGGACCAACAGGACCAACAGGGCCAACAGGACCAACCGGACCAACAGGACCGACAGGGCCAACAGGACCAACGGGACCAACAGGACCAACCGGACCAACGGGGCCAATGCCTGCAACAGAATGTGATTGCTGTGTTGAGCGAATGAGAGAATACCTGGAATCAATAGAAGGCGCCACGAATATTGATATTGCAACGACTTTACAAAGCGCTCAGGGTGGTTTCTCCAATGCAACCATAAGTAGAGTTGTTGGTGATTATGTGATCGTCAATGGCGGGGATGCAGCAATACCGATTTGTAAGATTGTCGGACTAGGAGGAAACACTACTTCTGCCTTATTTACAACACCATTGCCATCATCTGAAGATGAAGAAGGCGGCTTCTGTGAGTGCTGTGAACAAGCGACAAGAGACATTCTGGAATTGATCCAGGCAAGGCCGGCAACTGCAGACTTTTTAACCGAGGGTTCTGGTGATTTTGGTAACTTACAGAACTTCTCCATTCTTGAAATCGAAGAAGGATTAGTGAAAATCCAAAGTGGCAATGATGTCAGAGTTCTCTCAACTTGCCACATAGCTGCTCTGTCCGATATAAATCCAAACCTGATTGTTCCACCGCCAACACCATAATGAGATAAGGCTGTCCTATGAGTAAACCTCCTTGGAACAGCCTTTTTCATTCTTTTATACAAACAACAATTTATTGGTTACGTTCCTTTAAACATATTGATACATAATGTATCAATAGAACATTGTTAGAAGGTGAAGATATGAATCAAGAACTAAGAACAAATTTTTAAAAAAGAGGATTTTAAAGCATAAATGCGGAGGGTGGGAATATGCAGACAATAAGTCTTTGTATGATTGTTAGGAACGAGGAAGAGGTATTAGAGGGATGTTTAAATAGTGTTTATCCAATATGTGACGAGATCATTATTGTGGATACTGGGTCGACAGATAGAACAAAAGAGATTGCTGCGAAGTTTACCGACAAGGTCTTTGACTTTAAATGGACTGATGATTTTTCCGCGGCCAGAAACTTTTCATTTAGCAAAGCATCAATGGATTTCATTCTGTGGTTAGATGCGGATGACATACTTAAAGAGAAAGATTTCCTTGAATTCAAGAAATTGAAAAAAGAGCTACATGAAGCAATAGACGGAGTTGCCATGAAGTATGATATTGATTTTGATGATGATGGCGAACCGACCTTTAGCTACAGAAGAAACCGGCTGGTGAAGAGGTCGAAGCAATTCAGGTGGATTGGCCCTGTACATGAATACTTGGAAGTGAGTGGAAATATTATTCCAGCTGATATTGCCATAACACATAGGAAGTCTGATAAAAAACGTCAAGTGAATTCATCTGACCGAAATTTGAATATTTATGAAAAACGTCTTAAAAATGGAGAGGAATTCACTCCGAGAGATTTATATTATTATGCAAATGAGCTAAAGGATCATGGCCAATATCAAAGGGCAACGATTTATTATCATGAGTTTTTAGCGACAAAAAAAGGCTGGGTGGAAGATGAGATACGTGCTTGTTTGAATATGGCCGATTGCTATAAGAAATTAGGGGATTATGAAAAAGAAATGAAAGCTCTCACATCCTCCATGAATTATGATGTTCCTAGACCTGAGGTTTCTTGTCGGATTGGTGATATCTACAAGAATAAAAATCAATATAAGAAAGCTGTGATCTGGTATCGCCTGGCTGTTGAGGTGGAAATCGAAAGTGATTTTGGTTTTACGCAGAAGGCATATTCTACTTGGTATCCTCATTTGCAGCTTTGTGTAGTTTACTGGCAATTAGGTGAGATTGAAAAATCCATAGAACACAATAACCTGGCAAAAAAGTATAAACCGCATGATCGTCAGGTTCTGTATAATGAGAAGTTTTTCAACGATTATCTTGCCAGTGAAAAAAAGGGAAAGAGTTAGTTTCTTTCCGGAGGAGTGATTTATTTTTGAAAAAAATACTTTATATAGGCTGGATTGGCTATAACAATTTGGGTGATGACCTTTTATGGAATATATTTAATGAGTTGAGTAAAAAAAATCATTTTCTCGAAAAGAAAATTAAGGTGATTCCATCCTACCCAGCGGTTGATATAAGTAACGTGAATGAATTTGATACAGTTGTTCTCGGTGGGGGATCATTGATTGCTCCCCACTATATCAAGATTTTAAAGAAAGCACTGGATATGAAAAAGAAGGTTGTTATTTGGGGCAGCGGGATCGATAGAATAAACGAAAATGCTTTAAACAAAATGAATGAAGGTGCGAATCTTCAGTTAAAACAAAGATTCACAAATGAAGAAGCTGCACTTCTAAAATATGTTTTTTTAAAGGCATCATTTGCTGGGGTTAGAGGACCTTTAACAAAGCAAGCACTCATTTCACTAGGAGTTAACAGTGAGGATATTCAAATCATTGGGGATCCAGGGCTTTTTCTAAATTATGTTTCAAAAGAAGAGAAAAAAGAGAAACTTATAGGGATCAATTGGGGTACCACATTAAATAACCTGTATGGCAGCAATGAGAAGTTTGTTAAACAGTACATTGTGGACACTGCGAAGTTATTGATAGATATGGGATACAAAATAGTCATTTACTCAGTTTGGGATAAAGACCATGCTTCGTGTCAGAGTCTTTATAAAGGAATAAACGATTCGAAAAATGTAAAATTAATAACCCGCCTTCTTTCTGAAAAAGAATTAATGTCCGAACTGGCCCCCTGCACACTGACTATTAACTACAAACTTCATCCAAACCTATTATCAATGGGGGCAAAGGTACCATTCATTGCTCTTGGGTATAGATATAAAGTATTTGATTTAGCTAAATCCATCGGTATGGAAAGCCATGTCATCTCAACGAGCCATCCAGATTTAAAATCTGAAATTTTAGCACGTGTATCTTTCATTGAACAAAATAGAGATCAGATTTTGAGTAGTTATGAGGAGCACTTGAAACATTTTCTCCCTCTAATCGAAAAGCCCTTTCATGACAACTTCTATCTATAGGGCTCTGAATAAAAAATGACCCTGTGCTATCTTGATGGATAAAGAGCACCAGGGTCTTTTTTTAGTTATTGCCAAGCTCTTCAATCAATTCAATAATCTCATTTGCTCTGTGTTCATAAGTATGGTTATTTAATAGATGCTCATAAGCTGCAGTTGCAATCACTTGAGCTTCTTCCGTATTTTTTAGATAATAATCCATCTTTTCTATTAATTCATCCTGATCTTTGAAAGAAACGTAATGTGTATTTTCTATAAAAAGCTTCTCCATACCAGGGACATAATCTGAAAATACTAACGCCCCGCAGCCCATTCCTTCAAATAACCGCATATTGATACTTTTAATTGCATTGGCAGATTGATTATAAACAATTTTGGAGTTGCCATATATCTTGGCAAGGTCATGCAGGTAGGCTTTCCTATCAAAAGAAAGGCGGTACTTTGAGGAAAAATGCCCTTTAATTGTATTGATTGCCATTCTGCGTTTTCCATAAAATCCAGCATCATTACTTCCTACAGACGCAATATCTATATTTCTGTCCTTTAGTTCTTTGTTGCAATTAAATATATCCTTTGACATTCCAAATGGGAAAAAGCGCACAGGTGAAGAGAATTTTTTGGCCAGGTGAAGGGAGTGAGCCATTAATACGACATCTGCCTGATATCTTTTTGCTAATTGTAGGTTCGTATCTAATCGATTTTCTCCATGGTGTACCCAAAAAAATTTAGGGATAGTTACTAACTCAATATTTTTAACCTTTATTGAAGGCCTTGAGGGACTTTCTACAAATACTACAGCATCGTAGTCGGAAAGATTAATTTCGCTAAAATCAACTGACTTTTCATACAAATCTATTGTTACCCCAATATTTCTTAAGCCATCCTCTAAATAACGTCCTGGCGTATAACGGGTTTTGCCATAACACATAATAATTTTTTTCACTCAACTATTCACATCCTTATGCCCTCGCTGATTTGCAGCTAGGTAGTTGTCCACTAGTATTATTTTATTCAGGATGTAAAAAAAGGTATGTGTATAAGCATAATAAGAGCAGCCCAATGTTCTAACTTTCAGACTCCCGTTGAATGATTTTTTTTATTTCATGCACGAAATCAAACACTCTCTTCATAGTTGAATGCTTTTGATGCGATAGCTTCATGCCGTTTAATGAAATCATCCTTCTTTCGTTTTCATGATCAAGATAATAAGAGGCTTTTTCTTCAAAGTTCGTTTCATTTATTGAAATGAAATTCACACCTGGTATGAAGCCCAAATCCATTAATTCATCTGAAACTGGGGCCAATAGTAAAGAGTTAGCAGCGGTAATCTCATAGTACTTCATTAAGGGATACTTATAGATGGAATCACATGTTAAACAAATTTTTGCTCTGTTCAATTCCTTTGCATAGGATTCTCCGACATAAACTCCCTGTTCCTTTTCACCGACTTTACGATAGCCGGGATGAGTATGATGTACGAATCCAGGAGTATGTTGAAGCCTATTGACCATACTCACTCTTAACGGATATACTTCGGCTCTTGTTGACCCCATTAACAGCATATCTATGTCTTTTGGAAGATGATAATCCTTGAAAATCTCAGTATTGACATGGTGAGGCAGCCAAATCATGTGATTTGCAAATTCTGGATACCAGCTCAGGAATTTATCTCTATAATAGGTGAAAATATATTTTATATTTTCATCTAAGATGGTGTTCTTCCTTTCAGGGAATCTATAATGTAAATCGTGTAAGCCTACAGCAAAAGGAATTTTAAGTGTTTTTAGGCCTGTAACGACTGGGGATAAATTTTCAAGATAGTCGTTAAAGTAGATGAAATCAGGTTTAATACCTGATTTGGCTATAATATCTTCAATATGGCCAGCATCATGAGAAACCGTTAATTCTGTAATTTTAGTAAGTTCTTTAATGAAATATTGGGAAGCGGGGACGATATAACGGCTATCATCCCTTGTATGGAACAAGATCTTAAGTTTCTTCATAGTTAACATTCCTATCTTTAAATGTATAATTTATTCTCGAAAGGCACACTTAAGATTTTTCTGTAATCATTTTGTTTCGAAATCATTTTATTAACTATTTCGTTCCTATTTGTTGAAATGATTTTTTCTAATTTCATTATGTCATCATTAATCTCATCTGAATCAGTGGGAATGATGAACTCCTCGAGGTCTACTGACTTAACAAAATCAAAAATTTTAAAACGGTAACCGATTGCTATAAAGGGGATTTTCGAGGCTAAAGAAAGATAATTTGCGTGTAATTTGTAGTTTAATGTAAAGGTAAAATGACCAATGAGATTCATCATTTCTTCCTGGTTATAAAGCTTCTTATCTAAAAAAACATTTTGAGAATCATTTACTTTATTGTAGAGTCTTTCAGAGGGAAGGATATCATTTTGCCAGACAACAAACATATAAACCTTGTAGCCAGTTTGAATCAAAGATTTCAATGCATTGGCTAATTGGTTTTCGACATTCATTTCATCATTACCGTAGATGTTACTGCCGGCAGTTCCCCAGTTTAAGCCAATTACTTTTTTTGATTGATCCATTAAAAACGGGTGATGAATATGTCCGGATTGCCCTGGTTGTAAAAGAAACCCGGGATCTCCACTTAAATGAATATTGTCTATGTCTGCTCCAAGATTTTTAAGCAGTTGAATGGTTAATGGACCTCTAACTCCTGTCCAAACACTTTCTGCGAGTACCTCATTCAGCATCTCGATTAAGTTTTTATTTACTGCCAGATTCAGTTCTTTTTTATTTTGTAATTGAAGTAAATATTTTTGAGGTACCCAATCAGTTCCTGAACCCCAGATCATGATTTTCTTTTTTAGCTTGATTGCTTTATATAATGTATTGACAACTACTGGATTTACTATTTGATGTGGAGCACTGATAATGGATCCGCCCCCAAGAACAATAAGGTCGTATCCGCCAAGCGGATAATTCTCTAAATATACTGCTTCATTATTGACCACATCCAATCTATAATCCTTCCCTAAAGGAAGAAGGCATTCTTTGAACAAATCAAGCATTAATTCATCACCCAGATTTTTGTAACCAATCCAGCCTATATATAATATTTTTTTCAGTTTCAGCTCCTCCTTTTGAGTCCATGTATGTGATTAGAGTTCAAAAGTTCAATATTTTTATGAATATGCTATCTATATATATTGGGTTACAAGGATGTGCAAAGTTGCATGGCCTATTTTGGCGGACAATTCATCCTTGTATAAACATCAGGCGGAAGAAATCGAATTATTCATTCTTCAGGCCTACCAATATGAATATAGATTCATACAAAATTGCAGCACTGGATAAGCAGGCCATACAGTATCTTGATATTGGAGTTAATCGCGGACAAAACAAATAAATAGCAAGAGAAAAGAGGAAATCAGCAGGTTTTCCTCTTATTTCTTGCTCTTCTTTTTCATGAAATCATTAAAAAATCTCTCATTGAACAAAACCTGCAAGTCATCCGGCCGATATTTTTTAGCATTCTGATTGTGTTCAATCGATTTTTCTACATTGCCTAATTCCCAGTGGCACACGCATAGCTGAAGATTCGGATACCAGGTGGAATACGCCTGATTCTGGAAGCCGGCTGTGTCCTTATTCATCTGCATAGCGGTTGTATACCAAAAAATAGCTGTTTGATAATCCTTTTTAGCCTTGAAGATATCGCCGATCCGGCAGCTCGGTTCAGGGCGGGGTACGTCGAAAGAAAGTGACTTCAGTAAAGCATCCATTTCTTCGTCTTTTTCGCCTCTATGCACATGGCAATCCGCCAGATTCAAACATGCTCTTATGTTGTCCTCGACCCAGCCCTTTTTGCCTCCAAGAAACTCGTTATAATAAATGATCGCTTTTTCATATTGCTTATGATCACGCAGCTCATTGGCATAATAGTACAAATCCCTTGGGGAAAACTCCTCGCCTCTTTTTAGCCGCTTTTCATAGATTCTTAGATTCCTGTCAGAGGAGTGGCCGGTCGATTGTTTTTCATCCTTTTTATGCTCGACTGATATATCAGAGGATAAAATATTGCCGCTCACATCAAGATATTCATGTACAGGTCCGATCCATTTGAAGTTCTTGCTCCTCTTTACCAGGCGGTTCCTTCTGTAATGGAAAGTTGGATTCCCGAACTCATCCCTGAGGATGACATAGATCATCGAGACAGCATCAACATCCTTTTTCAGGGAGGTTTTCAGCTTTTTGAACTTTTGCTGGTCAGCCGGCAGCAGAATATCGTCGGCATCGAGCCAGAGGATATACTCCATCGTGGCGTTGCTGAAGGCAAAATTCCGGGCAGCAGAAAAGTCGTCAATCCACTCAAAATCCAGTACTTTATCCGTATACTGCCTGGCTATTTCCTTGGTCTTATCAGTCGAACCAGTATCGACGATGACGATTTCATCACAGATTTCCTGTACACTTTTGAGGCAGTTCTCCAATACTTCTTCTTCATTTTTAACAATCATGCAGAGACTGATGGTGGGCATGGTGATCCCTCCTGTAAAAGATTTTCTTCACATTTTATGTAAAGGGATAAAGATGTGAAACCTCTTCTAATCTGGATATGGAATACAAGCCTCCTGGCAATTATTTTTATTTTATCTAGCACTGTGGAATGATATAGGTTGTACAGAGTATTTGAAGTTAAAATTACCACCAGCGATCAGTTTGATAAAAAGTGCCGATACATGGTATAAGTGTAAAAGGAGCAGGAGAAATATGCTTTTAATTTTGGGATTTGGCAATCACAATCCCATAATGAGAGGAATTGAACGATTATGAAAGAAAATTTTTGGCGTGATTTACCACGGCCATTTTTTATATTGGCACCAATGGAAGAAGTGACAGATGTTGTTTTTCGCCATGTGGTGAGTGAGGCAGCGAGACCTGATGTTTTTTTTACTGAGTTTACGAACTCAGAGAGCTATTGTCACCCGGATGGGATCAAGAGTGTGCGCGGGCGTTTGACTTTTACAGAGGATGAACAGCCGATTGTAGCCCATATTTGGGGGGACAAGCCTGAAAACTTCCGGAAAATGAGCATTGGGATGGCGGAAATGGGCTTTAAGGGTCTGGATATCAATATGGGCTGTCCGGTACCCAATGTGGTGCAGAATGGGAAGGGAAGCGGCCTGATCCGCCGTCCGGATGTTGCAGGTGAGCTAATCCAGGCAGCAAAAGCAGGAGGATTGCCTGTAAGTGTAAAGACGCGGCTTGGTTTCACAGAAGTAGACGAATGGAAGAGCTGGCTGAAACACATTTTGGAACAAGATATTGTCAATCTCTCCATTCATCTGCGTACAAGGGATGAAATGAGCAAGGTGGATGCACATTGGGAGCTGATCCCGGAGATTAAGCAACTTCGTGATGAGGTGGCACCAGATACCCTTTTGACGATCAATGGGGATATTCCTGACCGTCAGACCGGCTTAGAACTGGCCCGTCAATATGGTGTTGACGGGGTCATGATTGGGCGTGGCATTTTCCATAATCCATTTGCCTTTGAAAAGGAACCGAAACAACATAGCAGTGACGAACTGCTTGATCTCTTAAGATTGCATATGGATCTCCATGATAAGTACTCGCATTTAGAGCTGCGGCCGTTTACGGCTCTTCATCGCTTTTTCAAGATCTATGTCAAAGGCTTCCACGGGGCGAGTGGATTAAGAAATGAATTAATGAACACAAAGTCAACAGCTGAAGTACGTGAATTGCTTGATCAATTTGCGGCAAAGAATATTGATGGAATAGAGGAATAGTAGAAGAGTCGTCCTAATTTAAAGTACAGAATCAGGACGTTAAACCCTACAATCGGTAATAATTGTACTAGCAGTTAATTGGCTGGGGTGTGGGCGGTTTTATAACTGACTCATTCCGGTCAATTTTTATATGTTTCTAAGCATTAGGCCTGTCAGTGGATGGGCTTATTTTAGTTATTTAGCATTTTGAATGAACACAATCGCTTACAATGGTATTTTTTACCCATCGTATCTCTTAAATGGGAAAAATTGTTCACCATTTAATATTATTCAAATAATTCTAATTATTCATGATATTATTTCGCCTCCCCCCTATAATTAGGGAGAATGGAAATTGATGGGAGGTAAAAATATTGAAGAAAAAATTTTTAGCACCTGTAATTCTATCATCAGCTATGTTAGTCGGTTCTATTCCTCTGAGCAGTGTCTTTGCAGAGCCTGTTAGCTCCGGGGCAGTGAGTAAGGAATGGAATGAGAGGGCTAGCGTCCCTGTTTTTGTGAAGGAACGTTATGCTGAAAGATTCTCTTCTAGTAATGTTTCTAATGCTTTAAGTTATTTACAGAAGCACGAGGGTAAAACGGGAATCAGCCATTTGGATAAAAACCTCAAAGTGAAAAACATCGAAACAGATGAATTGGGAATGACTCATGTCCGCTTCAATCAAGCTGTAAATGGGATCAATGTAGAAGGCTCGGAAATTATCGTCCATTTTAATAAGGATAATGAAGTAGTATCGGTGAATGGCCGAGTAAACCAAACCGTTACCGATGCTTCAGTGGATACCACTGCCTCTTTAAGCAGTGAAGCTGCGCTTAAAGTGGCCAAGTCCTCTGTGAATGCCCCTGAAGAGCTTACATACGAACCAACGTCTGAGCTGGTTGTCTATCCTTTTGAAGGGAAAAACCACACAGCATATAAAGTAAATATTAACTTTATGGGAGATGAGCCTGGAAACTGGTTTGTCTTTGTGGATGCAAAAACAGGTGAGGTTATTGATCAATATAATGGCCTGATGCATGCAGATGAAATGAAAACACAAAAAGGTGCCGGAAAAGGTGTACATGGTGAACACAGGGAACTGCACATTACCCCGGTGAAGGAAGAGAATACTGGCACTAAGTTTTCGTTAGCGGATTACTCTCATGCAAACTTAGGCGGAATCGTTACGTATGATGCCAAAAACGATAACACTTCCAGCAATGATACACTTTATGTTGGGAATTCAGCTGCGTTTATCAGTGACTATGATCGAGCGGCTGTCGATGCGCACTATAATTCTGAAAAGGTTTATGATTATTTCCTGAATGAACATGGCCGCAACTCCTTAGACGGGAAAGGAATGGCGATTATTTCTAAAGTTCACTATGGGAAAAATTACAATAATGCATCATGGAATGGACGCTGGATGACCTACGGTGATGGGGACGGCAAGTTCATGATCTCTCTATCAGCAGGCCTGGATGTTGCAGCCCATGAGATGACTCACGGTGTAATCACTCATTCAGCAAATCTGGTCTACCGTAATCAATCTGGGGCACTGAACGAATCATTTGCTGATGTCTTCGGTGCACTGGTTGATGATAGTGACTGGGAAATGGGCGAGGATATCATGGCTCCAGAAGCTAAAGCGAACGGTTCGACAGTACTGCGCAGCCTTAGCAATCCAAACGGTGTTATCGTGAGCAACGAACAAAGAAGAGCATACAGCACAAATGGCGGTGTCTACCCAGACCACATGGACGAGTTCTATCATATGCCTGTTACTGTTGATGGGGGCGGAGTCCATGTTAATTCATCCATCACAAACCATGCAGCGTACTTGATTGCTCAGGACCTCGGAAGAGAAAAATTAGGAAAAATTTATTATCGTGCTTTAACAGTTTATCTAACTCCTGATTCCAACTTCAGCGACGCACGCAAGGCGATTGTTCAGTCTGCTATCGATCTATATGGGGAAGGCAGCGAGGAAGAGGCGGCTGCAAAATCTGGATTTGATGCGGTAGGAATCTATTAATTGATTTAAATATATTCAGAAATCCCTCAGACTTTAGTTTGGGGGACTTTTTGCAAAAAATTTACGTAATTAATAGAAAGGTTTTATATCGTAACCTATCGGGTGTTACGGTTATATGAATCTGAAGGAAAGAGACAACCAATCTGGACTGCCTTCAGGCGCCTTTCCATGATTACAGAGGAAGGCGTTCACAAAAATGTTTTAATATGTTGAAAAAAAACCAATTGAATTAATACGTGATATGGTATTATTTTTGTGTAAGTATGCCTCAAAAAAATCACTTCTTTATCCTCCGACACTCAAACTCACATTCTCTTAATGATTTAAAAATCCTCAATATATTGTATGTTCCTTTTTATTTGTATCCATGGGATAATATCTCTCTTTATCTTTCATATTTATGTTTTCTCCTAATTGTACGCGAAAGGAGTGGTAGCCATGTAAACTGACCAACAGCATTTTCTATTACAAATTTATATTTGAAGGAGGAACATAAAATGGGTCATGATATATACGGTTTGAATAAAGCAAGGGAAGAAATTGCTTATGCGCGTTTTAGCATGGGAAATCATAATGCACTCCTGCTGTACAGGTTTCTGGATGCTTATCAGTTTTATGCCGGAGTCAGCGGGTCAGGAAAAAGTTCAATTTTCTCGGAGCAACAAGTTGAAAAGGCTATGGATGGCTATAAGAAATTTTTCAATACTGGTGATTCACCGTCGGAAAGTGATTGTACATCCTGGGATCAAAAACAGATTCTTACTTTTATCCAAAGCTGTTTGAAAACTGCACAAAAAGAAAAAAGTGTAGAAGTATATTTTGGCTAGCCTCTTACATTTAATCTCTCTCATCTACCCCCTAATTCCAACCTCAATCACTTCTCATCATAAAAGATTCCAATTATAGATACTAAATCCCTTGTCCCTGTCATATTTATTAATGTTGAAAGTTCAATCATTTTTATTTTAATGAAAGGGGAAAGAGAATGGACAAGGATACTGCTAAGGTTGGAAAATGCCCGGTGATGCACGGGGGTGCTGCCTCTCATAAAACTAGCGGGACGACAAACAGAGACTGGTGGCCAAACCAGCTGCAATTGAATATTCTCCATCAGCATGATCGAAAATCCAACCCTATGGGAGAAGATTTTAATTATAGCGAAGAATTCAAGAAGCTTGATTATGATGCTCTAAAACAGGACCTTACCGACCTTATGACAGACAGTCAGGACTGGTGGCCGGCTGACTATGGACATTATGGGCCATTGTTCATCCGTATGGCCTGGCATTCCGCGGGTACGTATCGTATTGGTGACGGACGCGGCGGAGGAGGAACTGGTTCACAGCGATTCGCACCGCTGAACAGCTGGCCTGACAATGGCAATCTTGATAAAGCCCGGCGGTTGTTATGGCCTATCAAGCAGAAGTATGGGAACAAGATTTCCTGGGCTGACTTGATTTTACTGGCAGGCAATGTGGCCATTGAGTCGATGGGCGGCAAGACAATAGGTTTTGGCGCAGGACGTCCGGATATTTGGCATCCAGAAGAAGACACTTATTGGGGTGTTGAATCAGAATGGCTGGGAGACAAACGTTACACAGGGGACCGTGAATTAGAAAATCCGCTTGCTGCCGTGCAAATGGGTCTTATTTATGTGAACCCGGAAGGCCCAAATGGTAAGCCGGATCCCATTGCAGCTGCCCGGGATATACGCGAAACCTTTGCGAGGATGGGCATGAACGATGAAGAAACGGTAGCATTAATCGCAGGCGGCCATACTTTTGGCAAAGCACATGGTGCAGGAGACGCAGCCAAAGTAGGTCCAGAACCAGAAGCGGCTTCTATTGAAGAGTTGGGCTTGGGCTGGAAGAATTCATACGGAAGCGGCAAAGGGCGTGACACCATTACCAGCGGTCTTGAAGGAGCCTGGACGGCAAATCCAACACAGTGGGATAATGGTTACTTTGATTTATTGTTCGGATATGATTGGTGGCTGACAAAGAGTCCGGCTGGTGCCTATCAGTGGCTGGCCGTGGATCCTGCAGAGAAGGATCTTGCTCCGGATGCAGAAGATCCTTCTGTAAAAGTTCCAACCATGATGCTGACTACCGATATTGCTCTACGCCACGATCCGGAGTATGAAAAAGTTGCCCGCCGATTCCATAAGAATCCAGAAGAATTTGCTGATGCATTTGCACGTGCCTGGTTCAAATTATTACACCGTGACATGGGCCCTAAAACAAGATATATAGGTCCGGAAGTTCCTAAAGAAGATTTCGTCTGGCAGGATCCCGTTCCAAAAGTCGATTATGAATTGACGAATGAGGAAGTAGAAAAAATAAAAGATCTGATTCTGGACTCTGGGCTTACTATCGGCGAGTTAGTTACGACTGCCTGGGCTTCGGCAAGTACCTTCCGTGGCTCGGACTTCCGAGGAGGAGCGAATGGGGCGCGCGTCCGTCTGGCTCCGCAAAAGGATTGGGAAGTAAATCAGCCAGAACAGCTTTCAAGGGTGCTGAATGTACTTGAGGACATTCAGAGTCATCTGGATAAGAACGTCAGTCTTGCCGACTTGATTGTATTAGGCGGGAGTGCCGCAATAGAGAAAGCCGGAAGAAATGCTGGGTTTGAGGTAAAAGTTCCATTTACTTCAGGGCGCGGGGATGCAACAGAAGAGCAGACCGATGCAGAAGGTTTTGCGGTGCTTGAGCCCTATGCAGACGGATTCCGCAACTATCAGAAAAAACAGTATGGTGTGAGTCCGGAAGAGCTCTTGCTGGACAAGGCGCAGCTGTTGAACCTTAGTGCACCTGAAATGACGGTCCTGATCGGCGGGATGCGTGTGCTCGGCACGAACCATGGCGGCACAAAACACGGCGTATTCACTGACCGTGTAGGCACACTCTCCAATGACTTCTTTGTGAATTTACTCGATATGGGAATACAATGGAAGCCTGCAGACGCAGGGGTTTATGAGGGACGTGATCGCAAGACAGGTGATGTTGTTCGTACAGCAACCAGAGTTGACCTCGTTTTCGGTTCGAACTCACAGCTGCGTGCGATTGCAGAAGTGTATGCTCAGGAGGATAACAAAGAGAAGTTCGTGCGTGATTTTATTTCTGCATGGGTAAAGGTCATGAACGCAGATCGGTTTGACCTTAATGCAAAGGCTCGTGAGACATCGGAACTGGCAATGCGTAATTAATCATTAGTTTGGCAGATAGCAGACCAATAAATTGGTCTGCTATTTTTATTGCCGGAGGTTGCAAATCAAGTGTATCTATAAATTGCTGGGGTTTAAAAATAGTTAAGTTGCTAGAATAAAAGCAGCCATTCATTCATCCCTCTTGCCGAATGAGAGTTGTTGAGTAGGCCTCTTTTTACGAATATAAATGGTATTTTTAATCAAGGCCCACTGTTGGGAACAATTATCTATTAACAGTTAGATTCAATTTGATGTATGATAGATTGAGTATTTAGAAAGTTAAAATATTATAGTGATGAAATCTTTGTATTGTAATATAATATTTTTGCCTCTATAATACTCAAAATAAGGACAAATGTATTTTCTAAGAGTACAATGACTGCAACTTGTCATAAGTGGTTGTTGGTCTCATGTTCAGAAAAGAAAAGAACTTACTAGTGGGGGAGATGACGATGAAAGATTTACTGAGGAAGTGGAATCAAGTAAGCCTGGTCAAACAGATCATTGCGGGTATGTTAATTGGTATTATCCTTGCTTTAATAATCCCGGAAGTGGCTAAGCCAGTTGCTATTTTTGGGTCTTTATTTGTAAGTGCCCTGAAGGCAGTTGCCCCTGTATTAGTTTTATTCCTGGTTATGTCGGCAATTGCCCAGCATAAACGCGGACAGAAAACAAACATGAAAACGATTATTTCTCTCTATCTTTTAGGAACTTTCGCAGCCGGACTGATTGCGGTTATTGCTAGTTTCATGTTCCCGGTAAGCTTAAAGCTTACAGCTGGCACCGAGGGCATGACGCCTCCTGGAAGTGTTGTAGAGGTTATTAAAACCTTATTGCTCAATATTGTTGATAACCCGGTTAACGCTCTTATGAATGCTAATTATATCGGTATTTTAGCCTGGGCAGTCCTGATTGGTCTTGCTCTGAAAAATGCGGCTGATTCAACTAAAACAGTGATTTGGAATTTTTCAGATGCCATGTCCAAAATCGTCACCTGGGTGATAAAGTTTGCCCCACTTGGCATCATGGGCCTGGTGTTTGAATCCATCACGGCAAATGGACTTAGTTCTTTGCTCGGCTATGGCAAATTGCTTGCGGTTCTGATTGGCTGTATGCTTGTTGTGGCCCTCGTGGTCAATCCAATCATTGTATTCGCCTTGATGAGGCAAAATCCATATCCGCTTGTCTTTAAATGCTTGAAAGAAAGTGGTATTACTGCATTCTTTACTCGCAGTTCGGCTTCGAATATCCCTGTTAATATTAAAATTTGTGAAGAGTTAGGTCTGGATCGTGATGCATATTCCGTTTCCATTCCATTAGGCGCTACCATCAACATGGCTGGAGCAGCAGTCACAATCTCTGTTATGACACTGGCTGCAGTTCATACACTTGGCATTCAAGTGGATATTCCAACTGCCATCATTCTGAGTGTTGTAGCTGCAATCAGTGCTGCCGGCGCTTCAGGAGTGGCTGGCGGTTCGCTTCTGCTGATCCCCCTTGCAGCCAGCTTGTTCGGCATCCCGAATGATGTTGCGATGCAGGTAGTTGCAGTAGGATTTATCATCGGTGTTTTACAGGATTCTTTTGAGACAGCCCTTAACTCATCTACGGACGTTTTATTCACGGCTGCAGTAGAATTTAAGAAATGGCGCGAAGAAGGAAAAGTGATTGAAATTAAAAAAGCATCATAAGGTGAGGCGAAGCAGGAATCTAACAGGTTCCTGCTTTTTTTGTGTTCTCTCATTCCAATCTTTTTACCGGGTTTCCAACGGAGCAAGTCCTTTTTTGCTCCTGATTTTTGTAAACCATCCTTTATTGGATGAATATAAAGTAAATAGCAGACGTTTCTTAAGGTGAAAGCAGGAGAGGGAGAATGATATGAGAGAAGAAAAAGTGATCAAAATTGGAGCTGTTTATCCTTTTACAGGTTCCCTGGCTACAGTTGGAGAGGATATTCGCAAGGCCATAGATCTGGCTGTTAGTATTATTAATAACTCATATGACTTGCCTTTGCCTTTAGCTCGTACTATAGGTCTTCCCTTATTGGATAACCGTAAAATTAAAGTGATTTATGGAGATTCCCAGGGGTCATCGGCAATTGGCCGGGAAGTGGCAGAACGGTTAATTGTAAAAGAAAAGGTTGCAGTGTTAATTGGCTGTTATCAAAGCAGTGTTACACTACAAGCTTCCACTATAGCTGAAGAGAAAAAGGTGCCTTTCTTAACCCCGGAAGCTTCTGCACCGTCGCTTACAGAGAGGAACTACCAATTCTTTTTTAGAACAGCACCCAATGATCATTTATATACCGAACTTTTCTTCGAACTATTTCATTATCTGAAAAATAGAGGCAGAGAGATTAAAAAGTTCGCGATTTTGACGGAGGATTCTATTTTTGGATTAGAAGCAGCTGTGATTGAACAAAATCTTATCCGAAAATTCCCCGGGGAACTTGTAGAACTTGAAATGTACAGCCCTCCCGCTGCATCGCTATTGGGTGAACTCATTAAGATTCGAAAAAGTAAGGCACAAGCTGTTTTTGGGCACCAATTCCTTTCCGATGCTATTCAAGTGGTTCAAAGTCTTAAAAGGCTGAACTGGTTTCCGGACGGGCTGGTTGTCCAAAATGCCGGCTATACCATACCAGAGTTTTTAGAAGCGGTAGGGGAAGATGGCAATTACATTATTAGTCGTGTTGCCTGGGCACTGGGATTGGGGAAAGTCAAACCTGTTGTAACAGAAGTCAATGAACTTTACCGCTTAAAATATCATGAAGATTTGAACGAAACCAGCGCAAGAAGCTTTACAGGGCTTCTCGTCCTGGCTGATGCAATAAATCGGGCTGGAAGTACAAATAGAGATGAAATAACAAGAGCTCTTCGCCAAACAAACCTTCCGGGTAAAAATTTGATCATGCCGTGGCGGGGCGTCCGCTTTGATTCAAACGGGCAAAACGTTCTGGCAGACGCTTTACTGGCTCAAATTATCAATAAAGAGTATAAAATAATATGGCCATTATCAGTGGCAGAATCACCCGTTGTATGGCCGGCACCAAAAAGGGATGGGAAATAGCAAATAAAAAAGGCGGTTTTTTCAAAAAAACCGCTTTGTTATTTGCACAAACATCCCATTTAAATAGTTCAAGGACCTAAATGAAACTCGCTTTTTAAATGATGATTATATCTTTTCTTCCCACCAGCCAAAGGCGACTCTTGCATAGCCCTGACTTTTACCGGGAGACAAAAAGAATAAGGAAAAGGAACTCCCTGGAGGTATGATAAACATCCCCTGGAAATCATGCTTTGTCAGGGTTGCCAGGGGTTCCACTCTTCTTACAAAGGCATGGGTACCTTCTGTGGGCCTTACCGGCACCATACTGGAACTTTCAATATTTACCCTGGGCATGGGCGGCGGAATAATGGCCTGGTTCCCGGCCGCAAAATTTTGTGAGATGATTCCTCTCCCGGGGAGTCTGCCGCTTAGCCAGGCTTCCGCTGTTAAGGCCTCACCCGAATAGTTGGAAATGGTATAAGCGTTCAAAAACATATTCACATTGGAGTCCGCAGGGTTGACTAATCTCCCCCAGCCATTGTATCCTCCTCCAAAGGTTATAAGTTCCGTTTGTCCCAAAAAATACTCGCCTTGATAAGAGTGAAATACATTTTCGGGCAGTATGGTGGCTTCACGGACTTTTTTCTCATTCATTATTGAATCAAAGCTCATAATCCTGCCTCCTCATCCTTAAACATTGACCGGTGATTCACTTTTTTCCTCCCACCAGGTCAAAACAATGGTCCCTGTGAAGTATTGATATCCGTGCGGTCTCAGCAGTATGGAGAAGGAACCTCCAGGACCAATAATGATCGATCCATTATGCGAATCGCTTACAAGAGTGGAATTTTGAGGAACAATTCGATCAAAAATATTCACACCTCTAGTCATGCGTTCAGAGGAAGAACCAGCATATTTCATGACCGCCTTTGGTTTTGGAGATGGGGAAGCTGCCTGGTTTGTTGGAGTTACATCGAAAGAGGTTGCTGCATTTTTTGGCGGAAGTGCATTTAACCAAATCTCACCGATGAAGTTTTGATTCGTATAATTTGTAATGGTAAAAAGATCGATATATAGATTGATTCCAGAATCAATGGGATTCACGATTCCACCCCAGGCATAATATCCGCCACCAAAGTTCAGCAGTCCAGTTTTGCCTATAAAATATCTCCCAAGCCTTGAATTCAACGCAGGACTCGTTACATTGACCAATTCAACTGGTAGGTTATTCGTTTCTTCTGGCATGCGATTACTCCTATCTGTTCATAATCATGACTACATAATATGAAGCGTTATAGGCGGATGTTCGAATCAATTGGGTTCATCTTTAGAAAAAGCGCACTCCATTATAGGTCCGCTTTTTGAGCTCCTGCCTTTAAAACGGAGGCTGGGATAGGTATAGTATGTATAATAAAGCTGGAAACCGTGAAGGGTTACGAATGGATTAATAAGGAGTTCAAAATGGATAAAATGGATAAAAAAATGCAAAACCAACTTTTAAACGCACTTGAAAATACAATGGGTCATCACCATCAATTGCAGAGAAAAAGGTACGAAAAGCTTTGGAAGGATATGGAGAAACCATTCAAGCTGAATGATGCTTTAATCTTGCTGACAAAGGATGAGTTGGATTCCATTCGCAAGAAGCTTAACCTTACAGGAATGAGCTCGTTAAAAAAGGCTGAAATGGCAAGTGAATTGGCCAGGTTAGTTCCAATCGAATTTGAAAAAATATTAAAAACCTTTGACCAGGAAAGGTACGATTTAATTAGAAATATCATTAAAAATTCCGGTGAATTGCGAATTACAAATGAGTTTCCTATTTACAGTGTGGAATCGCTTAGAAACCTCGGAATTGTTTTTCCGGTCATGAAGGACGGGGTAAAGCAATTAGCCATTCCGGTTGAACTTATCAACCAATTTGCAGAAGTAGACCAGATTGAATTGAAAGAGACAATCCGCCAAAATACAGAGTGGATACGTCTTGTTCATGGAATGATTCATTATTATGGAGTGATGAAGGACTCCAAATTGCTTGAGAAGATTGAAGCTTTCTCTGAAGATGACGTCGACATACTAAGATATAGGAGTGTACTGACTAGCGCAATTGACTATTATCAGGAAATAAGGTTTTACCGAGGCACCAATGGCATGTATATAGCGGATGAAAGCATTGCAGATGTAGAAGAGATTATTGAGGGACACAAAACTAGCCCTCGTGTAGATTACTATCCATTTACAAAGAAACAGCTTTTAAAAGCAGGAGAACCTGGTTTTGTTGATAAATCTCCTGAAATGATAAAGTTTCTTCGGTTTATATCAGAATCATATGACCTAACAGTAGAGGATATGGACGAAATCGCTGATGAACTTGTGTATATGATCAATTCGGATGACCACCCGACAATGATCATTGAGTATTTGAAGAGTATATTTGAGATTCCTTCCTTCGAATTTTTGAAGCAATTAACTGCACATGTTATGGATCTTTACAACAATACACGCCAGTGGATCTTGAAAGGTTATTCACCTGCGGAATTGCGTAAAAAAGAGGAAAAACATTTAAAACCAATGCCGAGTTTCCCTTTGAATCAGCCAAATGATTCTTCAAATATAATTGATCTGAATGCTAGGAGCAAGGTTGGACGGAATGACCCTTGCACTTGCGGAAGCGGGAAAAAATATAAGAAATGTTGTGGGAAATAGCCATCATCTTTAACTTTTAATTGGAAGAAACAATGAACACGTGTGCAATATTTGAAAGAAGGTCTTGAGGAATGAAGACGGAAAAAGAGAAGATGCTGGCCGGGGAAATGTACAACCCTGCAGACCCGGTCTTAGTAAAAGAGCGTGAGGAAGCCCGACGTAAAGTTAGAATATATAACCAAACTTCAGAAACGGAAGGTGAAATAAGGACAAAGTTATTAAAAGATTTGCTCGGTTCAACAGGGGAAACCGTGGTAATGGAGCCCAATATCCGTTTTGATTATGGATATAACACACATGTAGGGGAAAACTTTTTTGCGAATTTCGACTGCACGATCCTGGATGTTTGCGAAGTCCGATTTGGTGACAATTGTATGCTCGCACCTGGTGTGCAAATCTATACCGCAACACATCCCCTGCATCCTGTTGAACGGAATTCCGGCCGGGAATATGCAAAGCCGATTACGATTGGAAACAATGTATGGATTGGCGGTAGTGCCATCATAAACCCGGGAGTAACGGTAGGCGATAATGTCGTCATCGCATCAGGGGCAGTTGTTACGAAAGACGTCCCAGATAACGTTGTAGTTGGCGGAAATCCAGCCAGAGTGATAAAACAGATTCAATTATGAGACTCCGGGCTGGGAGTTGCGTTATATATGGCTAAACTTTCAAACAAAATTATCTAGAAGTGGTTTGGGACATGATACAGACCTTGGATGACACCACCGGGAAGAGTTGGAGAAAAGTCTGAACCTGGGTTGACTTCGGACAAAACTAGCTGGGTAGACTGCCGGAATGTCCGAACATAGGCTGACTTAGGACAAAACTAGCGGGAAGAGCAGGTGGAATGTCTGAACTAGGGGTGACTTCGGACGAGAATAGCTGGATAGACTGTCGGAGTGTCCGAACATAGGCAGACTTCAGACAAAACTAGCGGGAAGAGCAGGTGGAATGTCCGAACCTGGACTGACTTCGGACAAAACACGCTGGATAGACTGTCGGAGTGTCCGAACCAAGGCAGAATTCGGACAAAGTTGGGAAATGTCCGAACCTGCTCCCCACTTCGGAAAGGTCTACGTCACTGGAGGATTCAATTATGAAAGAACCTGTTGTTATTGTCGGGGCTGGCTTATCTGGGCTTTATGCAGCCGCTCAGCTTCAATTAAAGGGAATTAGCTGCAAGGTTTTCGAGGCGCGGGACCGGATTGGAGGCAGGGTTTTGAGCATGGCACCCAAGGACAGGCCCGAGCTCGGCAGATTTGATTTGGGGCCGACCTGGTTCTGGCCAAATCATGAACCTGTTATTGCTAAAATGGTGAAAGATTATGGATTACGCACAATCGAGCAGTATACCGCAGGAGCTTTGCTTTATGAGCAATCGCAAACTGGGCAGGTACAGCGGCATGTTCTGCCAGAAGGCTCTGTAGAAAGATCGGTACGTCTGGCAGGCGGAATTCAATCCCTCATTGACGCCATTACAACGAGACTTTTGCCGGGAACGGTTGAACTAAATACTAGGGTAACAGCAATGCAATGTGATGAATCTGATGAGGTCACGATTGAAGCAGAGCTGCCTGATGGAAAAAAGAAAAGCATCCAGGCATCAGCTGTAATCCTTGCATTGCCGCCCAGGATCGTTGCCGGAAGGATTGCTTTTTCACCACCTATGCCAGAGGAACTTATTGCCGGCCTGGAAAACAAGCCGACTTGGATGGCGGGACAGGCAAAAGCGATTGCGATTTATGATCATCCATTCTGGAGAGAACAGGGTCTCTCTGGCCAGGTTACCAGCTGGGCGGGCCCCTTGCAGGAAATACACGATGCATCGCCTGAAACGGGACAAGGCGCCCTTTTTGGCTTTTTCGGACTTCCTGCAAATGAACGTCAAGAGCTCGGTGAGGAAAATACACTTAAACTTGTCATCGATCAATTGACACGACTCTTTGGCCCTGCGGCACAAAAACCCATTGCTCTTCTTTATAAAGATTGGGCAAGCGATTCAGACACAACCATGGAGGAGGGCACCAGGCCATTGACCAGTTTTCCTGACTACGGACTGCCGGCAGGTAAAAATTCGTGGGAGAAAAGGGTTATTTTTGCAGGTACCGAAACTACATCAGGCCATGGAGGTCATCTTGAAGGAGCGCTTCTGTCAGCTGAACGTGCGGCTTCTGTCGTGATGGAGTTGTATAGTGAAGATTTGGAATAGAGAGGATTAGGTAAAACGAAAGCGTATGTTTTCCGATAAAACGGAAGAAGCGCTTTTTTTGGTTGGGGAACATTCAAAACATGGGTAGAACCAGCCATACAAAAAGTTTATCCCCCTTTATTTACATGGCCTCGATGGGGGAAAAACGAACCTGAGAGGAAGCTGGATGCTATGAGTTGCAATGCGTGTGTGGTGGGAAAATTACAGTTTGAGATAAAGATAGAAGGGGAGCGGAATTTATCCATCCATCCTGAAGTGGTTCGTCACATGGAGCGTAATGGTGAATTGGTTCAGGCCACTGATGATTCACTGGTTGTAAAAGAAGCTGGAATGAGGGACTTTCTAGATTTTTGCCATGATCACATGGATTCAAATGAGGTCTTATTTCGACTGGATGGAGGGAGTTGGCGGGGGCTTTCGGAAGCGGAGGAAATTCTGGAGAGCCAGTGGATTGATGAAGTCATCCGTAAAGAACTGGTTACTTGCCATGCGCAGCAGATTGTTGATGCTAGGGGTGAAGTTTATGCCCATGAGATGCTGGCGAGATTTTACCGGGAAGATGGTTCAATCATTTATCCTGGCGAAATTTTCGGCGCTGCCAAAAAGCGTGACCGATTATATGCTCTGGATCGAATATGCAGGATGGCCGCAGTAAGGGCAGCTTCTTTTACTGACAAAAAGGCGTTCATCAATTTTATTCCGACGTCGATCTATTCGCCCGAATTTTGTTTAAAGTCGACTACAATGCTGGCTGACCGACTGGGGGTTGACCCAGATCGGCTTGTGTTTGAGGTGGTAGAGACTGAAAATGTGGAGGATACAGACCACTTAAAAAGAATCCTTACTTTTTACAAAGAAAAGGGTTTCCGGTATGCGCTCGATGATGTTGGAGAAGGATATAGCACATTGGAGCTGCTTGCCGATCTGCAGCCCCATTACATGAAATTGGATATGAAATATGTTCAGGGTGTTGCGCAAGATTCTAAAAAGCAGATTACGGCTTCCGTTTTTTTAGCCGAAGCGAAACGGCTAGGTTCTGTACCGCTGGCTGAGGGGATTGAAACAGAGGAAGACTTTGAGTGGCTTAAGCAAAAGGGATATCAGCTATTCCAGGGCTACTTCTTTGGAAAGCCTGCTCCAATCGGCAGTACGGCAAGGAAAACTACTCTCGCCATGTAGAGGGCATGGAGCCGTTTGTATCACGGCTCTCTTTTAATTCTTTTATAGCTGCTGTAAGAAGGGCAATATCATTGAGGATTTGAGATTTGATGATTTTGTTAGCACTTGACTGATATTCATCTTTAAGTTGACGGAGTTCTCTTTCGAATAGAAAAAGTGTCACCATCTTGATCTCCCCTTTTAAAAAGAGTATATCTCTCTATGTAGTTCTAATTACCCAATAAATTTAAGCTTAAAACGTAAAAAGCCCTGCCAAAATGGCAGGGCTTTGGAAATTATGCTGTTGTCTTTTTTGCTTCAAATACTGCCACGGACTCTTTCCTCTGGTAGTAATACCAGTTCAGGACTATGGAAAGCACATAGAAGCCGATAAAGATGAAGAATGCAGGAGCATAGCCTCCGGAAATATTGACTGACCAGCCAAACAGCTTCGGAATCAGGAATGAGCCATATGCTGCGAAGGCTGCTGTGAAACCAAGTACTGGAGCTGCCTCTTTCGGAACGAAAATCCCAGGAATCATTTGGAACGTTGATCCAGAACCGATACCTGCTGCAATGAACAGGATCAGGAATGAAACCAGGAAGCCGCTGAACTGCTTATTGCCAAGGAAGAAAATAACGCTTCCTGCTCCAGCCATCATCACAACCAGGACGATGGATGTCAGCTTGGCTCCCCCCATCTTATCAGCAAGCCATCCGCCTACAGGGCGTGATGCTGCAGCAAGGAATGCGCCAAGGAATGCAAGTGAGATACGCTCAGGGAATTGTGTTTTCAACAATAGCGGGAAAGCCGCTGAGTACCCAATGAAAGAGCCGAATGTTGCCACGTAAAGCCATGTCATGATCCAAGTATGCTTGCGTTTCACGATAACGAACTGATCTGAGAAGGATTGCTTTGTACCAGGCAGGTTATCCATGCCAAACCATGCCGCAATTGTTACGATGGCGATTGGAATCAGCCAGATGAATGCCGCGTTTTGAAGCCATACTTCCTGTCCGTTTGATAATTTCTGTCCGTCGCCGGAAATAAAAGCGAATGTTCCAGTTGTAATGATCAGTGGTGTTACGAATTGAACGACTGATACACCCATATTACCTAAACCGCCATTAATACCAAGCGCTGTTCCACGAGCTTTTTTCGGGAAAAAGAAGCTGATGTTGGATGAAGAACTTGAAAAGTTTCCGCCACCCAGGCCGCAAAGTGCAGCAAGCAAAAGCATTACTGAAAAAGGTGTATCGGGATTCTGAACGGCAAAGCCAATTCCGACAGCCGGAATCGCGAGCACTGCAGTTGTCAGCACTGTCCAGTTACGTCCCCCCATCATTCCTACTCCAAAAGTGTACACAAATCGCAAAGTAGCACCAACAAGACCAGGCATAGCTGCCAGTGTGAAAAGCTGTTGATCAGTAAAATTAAAACCAATATCATTAAGTCGAATTGCAACCACAGACCAAATCTGCCAGACAATGAAAGCGAGCATCAAGGAAGGTACCGAAATCCACAAGTTACGTTGAGCATGCTTTTTTCCTTCAGATTGCCAAAAACGATCATCTTCAGGATTCCAAGTATTTATGCGTGCCATTTTAATTCCTCCATATGTGATATGAGTGTTTACAAGATTAATAAACCATTTATATCACAGCCGAGGTGTGACGAACCTCACATTTCTGTTAGTGCACACAATTCTGTCAAAAAGTCTTGAACAATTTTTGACAGAGAGTATAGATAAGTAAGGGAAAACACCTATTGGGGTGTTTTCGGATGCGCTGGGTGGTATTTAATTAAATATTTTAAATAGGAATACTTTCAATTAATGAGGGAATCCGAAAAAGTTCCTCAAAAGGTCCAGATTGCAAAGAAAAAGAAGCAAAAGACGCTTCACTAATTCATGTTATTAGCGAAAATTTAAATATATCGAGCACATTTTGAAATATATCAGTGGATTTTTGATTTTATCGACCACATTTAAAGATATATCAACCACATTTCGAAATATATCGACCACATTCAATCTGGCTGCGTTGGCAGCATCGAAACTTCATGATAAAAATGTTAATAGTTGAAAAACCCGCGAATATGATTTACTATCAATTCATAACACGATATATTGTGTTGGTAAGTGATTTATATAACTAAATATTGAATTTACCGGTAAGTATGGTGTCTGAAATTAGACTTAATAGGGAATCTGGTGAGAGTCCAGAACTGTTCCCGCAACTGTAAGTGCTGACGAAATAAGGAAGAACCACTGTCTAAAAAATAGATGGGAAGGCCTTAAAGTAGGGTGAAGCACAAGTCAGGAGACCTGCCATATTTATTCGTGTTATCTTCTTCGGGAATTGGGAAGGTATTACGGGGATCATTGATAGACTCATGTGCTTTTTTGCAGGTCCATATGAGCTGTTCATACATCAACGTTACTTAAACCCATCTTTCGAGATGGGTTTTTCTCATTTTCAGGGAGCATTTTTGACACACAGGAGGTCAGGTATGGAAGGATTATCAACAAATGTGTCCAGGACTTTTCAGAACCGGCTGGTTTTGCCTCCGGACACAAACCATCTTGGAACAATTTTTGGCGGGACCGTGCTGTCCTATATTGATGAAATTGCTGCAATTGCGGCAATGAAGCACAGCAGACGGGCGGTTGTCACTGCATCGATCGACTCGGTCAATTTTCTGTCATCCGCGGTAGTTGGCGATATTTTGACTCTTGAAGCGGTGGTGATTTCTACCGGGAGAACGTCAATGGAAGTATTCGTGAAAGTGGAAAGTGAAAACTTTAAGACTGGCAAAAAAACGTTGACCACCACCTCGATTTTAACCATGGTGGCAAAGGATGAAAATGGTGTCCCTGTGCAGGTCGCAAGCGTCATTCCGGAGAGTGCCGAGGAGTGGGAGTTGTTCAACACTGCTGGGATCAGAAGGCAGCACAGGCTTGAAAAGAGAAAAAATAATCCAGCTGGAGGGATAAGCGATGAGTATACAAGTAAAGGAAGAGAAAACAGCGAATCTGGTCACGGAAATGGAGCAGGCATTTCCTCAACTAGATTTCCAATCATTTAAAGAAAGGGTTTATCAGGCCCTGGAAGCGAAGAAAATGTCAGATGACCAGATTCACAACATGCTGATTTTGACTGCAGTTGAACGAATCGAGCGTAATGAACCGGACTGGACCTATGTGGCAGCAAGGTTTTACATGAGGAAATTGTACAAGCTGAGTGCTGGCTTCAGAGGAAAAGCTGGATACGGTTCTTTCTATGAAGTAATCAATAAGCTAATAGAAATCGGGATTTATGACAAAAAGCTGTTATCCTCTTACTCCCGGGAAGAAATCGAATATCTTGAAAATGTGATAGATCCCGCGAAAGACAAGCTGTTTACATATATAGGTCTCTTAACAATGGCGGAAAGGTACCTTGCCCGCACGCAAAATGGCGATTTTGCCGAGCTGCCGCAGGAGAGGTTCATGATTATCGCCATGACTTTGCTTGCTGAAGAGCCAAAGGATAAGCGGCTCGGATTGGTAGAGGAGGCTTACTGGGCGCTTTCCAACCTCTATATGACTGTAGCAACTCCAACGCTTGCGAATGCCGGGAAAAGCTATGGCCAGTTATCGAGCTGCTTTATTGATACGGTAGCAGACGATTTAAGAAGCATCTATGATTCAAACACGGATATATCCACCTTAAGCAAGAATGGCGGCGGCATTGGCGTGTACCTCGGCAAAATCAGAAGCCGCGGCAGCGATATTAAAGGCTTTAAAGGGGTCAGTTCCGGAGTAATCCCCTGGATGAAACAGCTGAACAACACAGCGGTTTCTGTCGATCAGTTAGGCCAGCGCCAGGGCGCAATCGCCGTTTACCTTGATGTCTGGCATAAGGATATATTTTCGTTCCTTGATGCCAAGCTGAACAATGGGGACGAGCGCCAGAGGACACATGACTTATTCACGGGCATCTGCATCCCGGATTTATTTATGGAACAAGTAGAAAAACGGGGCGACTGGTATCTGTTTGATCCACATGAGGTTAGAAGTGTCATGGGGTTTTCGCTTGAGGATTACTTCGATGAGGAAAAGGGAGCGGGATCGTTCAGGGAAAAATATTGGGCTTGTGTACACCATCCTGGGCTGTCCCGTGAAGTCGTGCCTGCGATTGAAATCTTTAAATCTATCATGATTTCACAGCTTGAAACCGGCACCCCTTATATGTTTTACAGGGATCAAGTGAACAGGCTGAATGCCAATCATCATAAAGGAATGGTTTACTGCAGCAACCTATGCACGGAAATCACCCAGAACATGAGCCCGACTCTCCTAGAAGAGGAAACAGTCGAGGACGGGAAGATTCTGATATATAAAAAGCCGGGTGACTTTGTCGTCTGCAACTTGTCCTCGATTTCCCTGGCGAAAAGTGTGATGGATGATGTCCTGGAAAGAGTGATCAATATCCAGGTCAGGATGCTGGATAATGTCATTGATATCAATGACATTCCGGTTCTGCAGGCACAAATGACAAACAAAAATTACCGGGGAATCGGGCTGGGAACATTCGGCTGGCATCATCTTCTCGCCCTTAAAGGAATCAAGTGGGAGAGTGAAGAAGCGGTCGATTACTGTGATACTCTTTATGAAAAAATCGCTTATTTAACGATCACGGCAAGTCTTGAGCTGGCAAAAGAAAAAGGGGCATATCCTTATTTCGAAGGTTCGGATTGGTCGACGGGACGGTTTTTTGAGAAAAGACAATACACTGGTGGCAGATGGGAGATTCTTGCAGAGGAAGTAAGTCAGCACGGTATCAGGAACGGCTACCTGATGGCCGTCGCGCCTAACTCTTCGACTTCTATCATTGCGGGATCGACAGCAAGCATTGATCCGATTTTCAGGCTGGAGTATTCTGAGGAAAAGAAAGATTATAAGATTCCAGTGACGGCACCGGATCTATCAGCCGAAACTATGTGGTATTACAAGACGGCCTACAATGTAGACCAGCACTGGAGCATCAGGCAGAATGCGCGAAGACAGCGCCATATCGACCAAGCCATCTCGTTTAACTTTTATGTGAAAAATACAATCAAGGCAAAAGCCCTGCTGGAACTGCATATGGATGCCTGGAAATCAGGACTAAAAACAACCTATTATGTCCGCTCCACATCGAGCAGCGATTTTGACGAATGCGAAAGCTGCCATAGTTAAGAGGAAGGGACGGGAAACTATGAATTTATTGAAAAAAAGATCACTTATCGACATCGATGCGCCCAATGCTTCGACCGGGATTATAAACGGCCAGAGTTCTAATATCCTGAATTGGGATGATGTCCGCTTCCCATGGGCATATCCAAAATACAAGCGGATGCTCGCTAATTTCTGGACGCCTTTTGAAATCAATATGTCAAAGGATATCAAGCAATTTTCCATGCTTTCCGAAAAAGAAAAGGATGCCTTTTTAAAAATCATCGGGCTCCTGGCACTGCTCGACAGCATTCAAACAGACTATGCCGGCAAGGTGGCTGACTATCTAACCGATTCCAGTTTAAATGCCCTGATGATTATTCTGGCACAGCAGGAAGTGATCCATAATCACTCCTACAGCTATGTGCTGTCAAGCATTGTACCCAAATCAAAGCAGGAGGAAGTGTTCGATTATTGGAGGACAGAACCCATCCTGCGCAAGCGGAATGAGTTTATCACCGATGGATACAAAGGCTTTGCTGAAAACCCGAGCATCGAAAATTTATTGCAATCTATTATCTATGATGTCATTCTTGAGGGCCTATTTTTCTACTCGGGCTTTGCGTTCTTCTATAATCTTGCGCGGAATCAGAAAATGGTCGCCACCAGCACGATGATTAACTACATCAACCGTGACGAACAGCTGCATGTGGGCTTATTTGAAAAAATTTTCAAGGAGGTTCTCCGTGAAAATCCGGAGTATGACACAGATACATTGAGGGAATTTGGGACCACAGCCTTCCGGGAAGCAGCAAGGCTGGAGATTGAGTGGGCAGGCTATATTCTTGGCAATCAAATCGATGGACTGCTCATGTCTGATCTCGAAGCCTATATCAAGTTCATGGCAAACAAACGCGCAGAACAACTCAGCTTTGATGCTCCCTTCGACGGATACCGTGCCAATCCGTTGCGATGGATCATCGCCTATCAGGAAGTGGACCTTGGCAAGACCGATTTCTTTGAGCAAAAATCAAGACAATACACCAAAGCATCGGATGAGAATGGGTTTGATGAACTGTAAATGTTAATGTGCATGATATCGCTAGGCATACACTCTGTCTAGTGAAGTAGACTCATTCTGAAAAGAGCCATAATCCTGAAGCGGGATTATGGCTCTTTTAAAAATCTTTTCTATTCAAAAAAGGAATGCGATGAATGCCCAGCCTGCAGTCCCAAAACCAGCAACCAGGGCGAGTGTCAGGCCGATCAGTTGTCCGTTTTCTTTCTTTTGCTGACGTAAATAATCCTTGTAGGCAAGCTCCCCCCGGGCGAAGCGGAGTCCGAGTTCATCTGGCTCAATTGGATATTGGTTCCCATCCTTATCAGCCAAAACGATCTTGGATATCACTCCCGGGCTATTTTCCGGAAGCGGTTCACCTTGTTCAAAGGCAAAACGGCCAGCACCGATATATTGGATATAGAGTGGACAGTACTTTGTGTATTGCCGAATTTGTTCCGCATAATGGTAAGCCTGCTGCTCGATGTTATGATGGGAAACACACATTTTTTTCACCTCACTATGATTATACTGAAGAATGACAATTTCGGTGCTGTCCACAAAAAAATAAAACGGTTCAGAATTTCTGGCCGTTTTTTGTTGTTCTGGCGTATATGCCATGTAAAGTACAGGGTATCTTTAAGTAATAGCTTAAAGGCCCTTGCTGGTGCATGCTCATAAGCAAACAAGAGAACGGCCTAAACATTAATCTCTCTTAATGCTGACCGGATATAGGTAGGGAACTTCCGGTTCTTTTGCAATTTCCCATTTCACGACTTTAACAAGCGGGATAGGGTTGTCCATATAGGAGCCTGTTCCGATGACACCTTCTATTTTAATCCAGGTATCCTTTTCTATCTTTGCTGCGTCCGGGAATTCCGATAAGAAACCGATTATGCTGGCATCGGCGACACAGTGGGTGACTAGGAATCTTGAAACGACTAGCTGATTTTCGGCAAAGCCTTCCTCTTTATATACGAAACCATAGAGGCTTACCTTCCGGCCCTGGAACTTATCAATGTCGGAGCTGATTTCTTCATAATAGGAGGAATAGATACTGTCATTAAAAATGATAGTGGACCCAGTCTCAAGTTCTTTCATTTTTTTATTATATTCTGCATCTGTCATTAGATTTTCATAACCTGTTGCTGTGTCAGTTCCTTCAGCTATAACAGTGCCTTGTCCAGCCTCATCTGGTATCTGTACGGAATCGCCTGTTTCCTGGTTATCTGCCTGCTTTGACGTTTCGCCTATTGTCTTGCTGTCCTGACTGCTTTTGCTTGAACCAGCGATCGACAGCATGGCGCCTTTTTTGTCAGCAACTGCTGAGTCGAGAACCTTTGCCGGCAGCAGGAAGCCTGTCAGCAAAGGCAGGACAATGATTGAGTAGGACATTAATTTTTTTACTGTAAAAGGTGTTGTTCCATGGTCATGATGATGATCGTGATCAGGGCCATCATGTGAGCAGCATTGGTTCCCGTGATTGCAGGAATCATGGTCTTGCGCACCTTTTATGGTCCAGACTCGTGTGATCTGGATAAAAAACAGCACCAAGAAGAGGAAAGCGGCTGTCTGGCTTAATAATAAATATTTTGGGTTGATGAACAAATAAATCTTATCTGTAAAATGCAGCATATATAGCATAACTGAAAACCCCAGCAGTATGAGGGATCTTGCTGCCTGCTGTGCATGAAATTGCATGAACAAGACCTCCTATAGAACGCTGTTGAACAGCATCAGAATCGTAAATACAGTTCCGGCCACTAGTGCTAAAACAGTCATGACAAATTTAAAGCGAAACACGCTCATCATAATCAGCGTATTTTTCAAATCAATCATTGGCCCGAAAATCAAAAAGCCCAGAATCGAAGTGGAAGGGAAGATGCTGCTGAACGATGCACCGATAAAGGCATCAGCTTCTGAACAAAGTGAAAGGAAGTAGGCAAGCCCCATCATCACGGCAAGGGAAGAAGCTGTTCCGCTCCCGATTTCCAGAAGACTTTTCGCAGGCATATAGGTCTGAACAAGGGCGGCAAGGAAAGCACCAATGATTAAGTACTTGGCCATATCGAAAAACTCGTCAATCGAGTGCTGGAGCATGGCCCAAAATTTCTCCAGAAAAGACTGATTTTTAAAATGACTGTGACTTTCAAAGGAAAGGGAAGATTTAAATTGTGTCCCTTTGAAAAGCATACCTACAAACAAGGCGACAATGATCGCAATGCCAAAACCAATGACCATACGAAGGGCAGCGATCTTAAAGTTGTTCCCAAATGCCATATAGGTTGATGCTATGACAATTGGATTGATAAGCGGGCCTGTCAGCATGAAACCAATGGCAGCTGCGATCGGCACCCCTTTTCCCACGAGCCTGCGGATAATTGGCACTATCCCGCATTCGCATGCCGGAAAAAGAGCACCAATACTGCAGCTCATGACAATCGCCATATACTTGTTTTTCGGGATCCATTTGCTGATATGCTCTTCAGTAACAAAAATCTGAATCATACCGGCAATCAGCACCCCTATCAGCACAAAAGGGAAAGCCTCTATTAAAATACTTAAAAAAATCGTATTCAGGTTCAAGATGGACGAAGGGATTTCAAGTTCATCCTGAAAACCCATTCCCATGGACAAAAGCAAGAGGAGCATAAGGATTACAGCGAAACCAGTGACATCCAGTATATTTGACCGGATTATTCGAATCATATTAGCCTCCTATTAAAATGCTAGTTTTTTTCCTAATGGTTCATTATATAAATTTCTATTAAAATTCATGATATTTTTTTCAAAATAATAGAATCACTTCAGTACTTTCTTTAAAGTCTGGAGGTTCTTCTGCATAAGGCTAAAATAATCTTCGTTGTTGTTTAGGTCCTCTTCAGAAATTGACTCCAGATTATATAGAGTAACAGGTTCAGCACCAATCTCCTTCTGGATGATTTCAGCGACTCTTGAAGAAACGTTTTGTTCAAATGCTATGTGCTTCAAGTTATGTTCTTTTGCTTCTTCTATCAAAGAGGAGAGTTCTTTTTGAGAAGGTTCCTGGGTTGGAGAAAGTCCGTTAACAGCGATTTGGATAATGCCGTAACGGGTTGCCCAGTAGCCATATGCTTCGTGGGCCACAAGTACATGTTTTTTATCAGCCTGGTCAATCACCTTTTTAAATTCACGATCCAGCTCCTTAAGCTCCTTTTCAACTTGAAGAAAATTCTTTTCGAAATCTTTAGCATGCTCTGGCATCAGCTTGACGAAAGAATCTTTAATATTGGATGCGATTTTTATAGATAAAATTGGATCAAGCCAGACGTGTGGATCATAGTTTCCTTGCCCCCCATGATCTTCCTTGCCGGAGTGTGTCTCGTCCTCGTATTGTTCTTCATCAATGTGAACTTCGTCTTCATGATGTTTTTCATCAGAGTGAGCAGCTTCGTCTTTATTATGTAAATCTTCTTCTGAGTGGGGGGCTTCGTTTTCATGGTGTTTGTCTTCGCCAGAGTGGGCAGCTTCGTTTTCATGGTGTTTGTCTTCTCCAGAGTGGGCAGCTTCGTTTTTATTATGTAAATCTTCTTCTGAGTGGGAATCTTCGTTCCCATGGTGTTCGTCTTTTGAATGTCCCTCTTCCTCTTCGTGAGAGTGAATGTGACCTGATTCGATGAGTTCAATATTTTCCAATGCCTTCACAATTGTTACCTTTTCATTTTTTAGTGCCTGTTCCGCTTTTTCTGTGAATCCTTCAACTCCTGTTCCTGTATAGAAAAATAAATCAGATTCTGCAAGCTTTATCATATCTTTTGTAGTCGGCTCATAGCTGTGTGCATCAACGTTTGGCGGATATATTGTATTTACTGCTACATGTTCTCCGCCAATTTTTTCAGCGAAATCTTTTAGAGGGGAGATAGTTGTATAGACTGTGAGTTTTTCAGTCTCTGTACTTTCCTCATGGCTGGATTCTTTACTTGATGAGCATCCCGAAAGTGCAGTTGCGGTTATTAAGAATAGAACTAGTAAAGGGTTTTTGCTTTTCATATTAACTCTCCTTTATTAAAGCGGGTCTGGATTATGGTCGTTAATCGAAATGATTACGATTTATAGTGTAAAGCAGGTTACTAAATTTGTAAATGATTTTAGTAATCATTACGATTTACTATTAGTGTAAAACCAATGAGTTTTAAATATTGGCAAGCAGGGGAGGAGCGATTACTATCTATTTTAAAACGTAACGATTACGATTAGTGATATATACCAGAATAATATGCCTTAAGGAAAGCGTATATGAAAAAAATAAAATCATTGGGGGGAGCAAATGGATTCCTTTATCCGTATTGAGTGGCTATCTTGGATCCGGATAGACCGCATTATTGAATCATCTATTGAACAATCGGGATAATAAACCGCCGGTTACCATATTAGTGTTAAGACGAAGTTAAAACACGTGAATTATCAAAACATATTTTAAGGCTGATTTGAGGCGGAAGAGGAGTAGAGAATACTTAAGAGGACTAGGGGCTATAGTAAATTTCAAAGAGAAAAACTTGTTGATAGAAAATCGTTTTTTTAAAGAGAAAAATTTTTTAGCTATCCAATGAAGTTGCAAAAGGGGAGTAAATGTGTTTAAATATCTCTATGTTATGTATAAATCGTAATGATTACGATTATCTTTTAGAGAAAGGGGTAAGTAAATTGGCTAAAAAATCTAAAGTAGTTAAAGAAAGAAAACGCCAGGTGCTAGTATTGAAATATGCTGAATTGCGCAGGGAATTGAAAGAAAAGGGCGATTACGAGGCGCTCAGGAAACTTCCTCGTGATTCTGCACCCACTCGTTTGAAAAATCGCTGTGAAGTGACAGGCCGTCCGCGTGGATATCTCCGTAAATTTAAAATGTCGCGTATTGCTTTCCGCGAATACGCCCATAAAGGCCAGATTCCGGGCGTGACAAAATCAAGCTGGTAAAAAGATTGGAGGAGTATGCTATGAAGGAAAACATTCATCCCGATTATCATAAAGTAGTATTCATGGATACAAACAGCGGCTTTAAGTTTTTAACAGGTTCGACCAAGTCATCGAATCAGACAATCGAATGGGAAGATGGCAGCACTTACCCGCTTATTAAAGTAGAGGTAAGCTCTGATACTCATCCATTTTATACTGGAGTCCAAAAGTTCTCCGACCGTGGCGGCCGGACTGAACGATTCATGAAGAGATATAATTTCAAGAACAAATAGAATTTTAGCCAGGTGAGGTACAAGGTATGAATTCACATTTGATGGAAATTCTGTCTAGAGAGATTATAAAAACACTTCCAAATGAACAAAGAGATGTTTATGAATATGTTGTTAAGCTTGAGGACCAACTGGCAAATCAAGCTTCGACATCGGAAGAGTTCATGGGCCTCCTGGTAAAGCATTCTCCTCACAGGAAGGCAGCAAGGCAATTTAATTTATCATTTGGGCAGCTGATGGCATTAATGACAGAAGCAGAACATTTTATCAATCGGCAGCTGGAGAGAAAGCTTGAAAACGCAATATGGATTGATCTGACAGAAAAAGTCCATTCAAGAAACCATGGCAGTAATGACAATGTAAAGTACTTTTATTTCTCAGTAAATGAAGCTCATTCTTGATTTTTTTTGATTTATAAATCGTAATGATTTCGTTTTATATCGCACTATTATTAGGAGGCACCGAAATGTTTGAATGGATTGTGGTAGGAGGGGGGATACAAGGTTGTACGATAGCGGCCTTTTTGCTGAAAAACAATAAGGTTTTACCAGACAATCTCTGTATCATTGACCCGCATGAAAAACCTTTAACCAATTGGACGAGAAATACTGGGTTAATTGATATGAAGTTTCTTCGTTCTCCATTCGTCCATCATCTAGATGCCGATCCTTTCAGCTTAATCAGTTTTACAAAGAAAAAGAATTTAAAGGATAACGAGTTTTACGGTCCATACAAGCGTCCGTCGCTGAAGATATTTAACGAACACAGTCATCATCTCTTTCAAGAGACAGCTTTGGAAAAGTCCTGGCAGCAAGGCTTTGTGAGTGACATCGATAAAGAGAAGGATCACTGGCGTGTCCATACATTAGACGGTAAAAGCTTGGCTGGCAGGAATATCGTATTGGCCCTAAATGTAAATGACCAGTTGTTTATTCCTGAATGGGCAGACTCACTTCATGAAGAATCAAACCAGGTGTTTCATATCTTCGATAAAACTGCCTGTATCGAGGAACTGAAGCCTCCTATTGCCGTAGTAGGAGGAGGAATCACCTCCGCGCATCTGACAATCAAGCTAGCTGCTATGTATCCGGGAGGGGTCACTTTAATCAAAAGGCATCCCTTCAGAGTTTTTGACTTTGACAGCGACCCGGGATGGCTAGGCCCAAATAAACAAACTGCCTTTCGTCAGATCAGCGATTATGAAAGACGCAGGGATGTTATTACACGTGCCAGGAATAAAGGGACGCTGACTTCGGAATTGTTCCAGAAACTTAAGAAACATGAGAATGAACAAAAGATTAAGGTAGTGGATGGTGAAGTTACATCAGCTACTAAAAGGGACGGGGAAGAGATCACCCTTATACTTGCGCAACAAGAGGTCAACGTAAATTCCATCGTTTTTGCCACAGGATTCAAGCCCGGGCGTCCTGGCGGAGGATGGCTGGACAAGGTGATCGAAAAGTTGGACCTCTCATGTGCCTGGTGTGGCTATCCAATTGTCAATCCAAAGCTAGAATGGTGCCCTCACTTATACGTGATCGGATCTCTTGCCGAACTGGAAATTGGCCCGATTGCCCGGAATATCTCCGGTGCGCGTCAGGCCGCAGAAAGAATCGTTCAGAGTTTATAAGACTAAAATCAGGAGGAAAGAAAGATGAGAGTCAAAATTACGCTTGCATGTACGGAAACGGGAGACAGGAATTACATTACAACTAAAAATAAAAGGAATAATCCGGACCGGATTGAATTAAAAAAATATTGCCCTCGCTTGAAGAGATATACGCTGCATAGAGAGACGAAATAGGCCGGCAGTTATTATTTAGTATGAAAAATAGCTTTTGTAAAGGAGGGCTTTTGGTAAGCTCTCCTTTTATAATGAACTGATTCACTGTCCTTTTTCACTTTGTGCTGCGGCCCTATGGATGATATCGACAATGAAAGGATCTCTATTTTCCAATTCCTGCAGTGTGACAGAACCGCCCGCAAGACTGTCTGAAATTTCATTTATGTCTTCCTGGGCTGATACCGGCACCTGGTTAGCGGTCATCATTCTTTGCAATTCCTCCGCTACTCTTCTATCCTGGGTCATGAAAAATACCTCCTATGGAATTCAATTTACTTATATTAGTTTGAATCAAATTAGATTGTTTAAACCCGTGGATACGAACTGTCCCCCACATAAAGAGCAGCAAAAAAAGTTTATCTATGGAAATGTTCCGCTGCAAGCTTCATGTCTTCCAAAAACAATGGCCAAAGATTCGGACGCCTTCTTACGGCTAACGGATGATAGGCAACGACTGTTTTATGTCCCCGGACATCATGAACTTCTCCGCGAAGCGATTTGACTTCCTTTTCCGAATCCTGAAAGAAGGATTGGACCGCCACGTTGCCAAGGCAGATAATCAATTCAGGTTTTTTGGAATCGAGCTGTTCCTTGAGGTGCTTCATGCAAATATGCCTGGTTCGTTCTTTATCATAGGCGCGCAGTGGTTTCCTTTTTAAAATATAGGTTATATAAAGATCCTCCGCTTTTAATCCAGCGTCGTGTACTGCTAATTGCAACGTTTTCCTCGTTCCGCATACAAAAGGCTGATTTTCCCGATCCTCACGTGATCCCGGATTGTCCAGCAGAATCATGATTGGAGCTTCGGGATTCCCTTCCCCCCAGACCATTCGGGTCCCATGCTCATTCAGACGACAGTCACCGCAATTGCGCTGCCCGATAGGGGTTGGTTCCTCTGGCCATAAGTATGCACAAAAATCAGTCATGTCCTCACTCCGTTTTCCTTTTGATTGTTAATAATATACCCAAATCCAGCGGGAGTGGTTTCCTGAATACGAATTACCCTTTATGAAATATTGCAGATAGGTCTCCAGAAAAAATCTTTCAGAAGAGACTCCTGTTTAAGATGATCACCGCCTTATTTTTATGCTGACTTTGCGTATGCTACAATAGAGTCTGGATAATTTTGTTTGGGTTATAGGAGGTTCTTTCATGCTTAACAACGATATTTTGATCCGTTTGCGCTATGCCCTCGATATCAAGGATACCGATATGGTGGAAATGTTCGAGCTTGGCGGCATCGACTTGAAGAAGGAAGACGTACAGCAGATGCTGAAGAAGGTGGATGAAGATGAATACGATGATCTGCCTGAAGATTACATAAGGGTCAATAATGCAATGATGGAGCAGTTTTTAAATGGCCTGGTTACTTTTAAAAGAGGGAAGCGTCCTGGTGAGATGGGAACTCCCCCATTGACCGGGGAAAGTGTGAACAATCAGCTGTTGAAAAAGGTGAAAATCGCCCTGTCGCTCACGAGTGAGGACATGCTTGAGATTTTCGACCTTGCCGGAGTCCGTGTTTCCAAAGGGGAGCTCGGGGCGATTTTAAGGAAGGAAGGGCATAAAAACTACCGCGAATGCGGGGATAAATTCGCCCGGAATTTTTTGAAGGGCATGACGCTGAAATTCCGGGAATAGAAATCTTAAGAGACGGTTCTCATGAAATATGAGAGCCGTCTTCTTGTTTGGCAAGCCGAATTTCTTTGACCTTCTGATAGGTTTCCTCTGGCCACCATGCTCCGCAGTCATCGGAGACGATACAGGCGGCACACTTTTCAAAATCGTAGACCTTCATCCCGCTGATGGGCGGGGAATAAAGGTGGAGAGTGACGAGTCCCGCTTCGCCATCTGCCTGCATTTTATGAATCCCTTTCCGTGGAGCGTAGAAGTCTTTTCCCTGATGGTGAAACTCCTTAAACAGCTCTTTGGGCAGGCTGTTGCCATTGACTTCGTAAACTGAATTAACAGATGTCCCACCGAGAACCAGGATCCAGCCATGGGAATCACCATGATCGTGTGGAGCGCATTCTAAATCTGACCAGTTCATCACCAGAAGCTCGACATCCTCGCTTTTGTACAAAAGTTTACGAAAATAAGGCTTTCCAGAAGCAGATTTAAGTTCTGGCTTTAAATTTGCAACGGTCATGTTGAGCTTGCCGAGGGCCTCTTTCATCTCGGTTTTTGATGGAGCTTTAAGCGAATCCAATATTCTTTTGGCCTGAGGATTTAAAGTCATACAACCTTCCTCCTGATTCATGGTGATTTTTTTAGGAAAAAGCGCAAAAGCATGGGAACTAGACCACCGTTTACAATTATCACTCCTATTATGATTATGATTCCGCCTATAGCACTTATGAGGATGAATTTTTCATGTAAAAGAATAATGGCGAAAATCAGGGTGACCAAAGGCTCGAGATATAAGAAAATGGATACCTTTGAAGCATCTAATACTTCCAGTGCTTTTCCCCAATACCAATATCCAATTCCAGACACGAATATAGCAAGGAACAGAAGATTTGCCCATTCTGTTTGTGACAGTAAGGGCAGGGACTCCCAGCCTCTGTTCCGGATTAAAAAAGGGAGAGTGAGTACGAAGCCGGTTAAGCTCATGTAAAATGTTACGACAACAGCAGGGTAAGGAATGCGCATTTTTTTTAAAAGGATGGAATAGACTGCCCAGTTCAGCGTACTCAGGATCATCAGAATGAAGCCGATGTTCATGGAGAACTCAAAGGAGTGGCCGCTTCGAGTGGTAGTGACCATAAAGACTCCGGTTACCGCAATAAGCATTCCGGCTGCTTTTTTCACATTCATCTTTTCATGCAAAAATAGACCTGAGAGGATGACAGTGAAAATAGGAGAAAATGAAATCAGCCAGCCGGCAGAAGAGGCAGAAATCGTTAACAAGGCCGTCGCCTGCAGCACTTGATGGACGAAGATACCCAGTATTCCGAGGACAACAAGATGAGGGATATACCCAATTGAAATACGGAGCCGTGAGCCCTGGAGCATTAATATCATCAATAAAAACAAAGCCCCTAAACCAAAGCGGAACACCAATATGGAATAGGGATCGAGCTTATCAAGCAGGGCTTTTGCAGAAACAAAGGAAACTCCCCAGAAGCTGATCGATAAAAGTGCGTAAAGCGAAGCGGTAAGCTTGGAACGAAACGGAACCATTGCTTAAATCCTTTCTGCTGAACAGTTTTCTATCATTCTATGCTCGTCCTTCAAGAAGAAGAATAAATGAAAAAACCCAAGATTATTTACAAAATTATGTAAATCGGAGATAATAAAGCAAATGGTTTAGGAGGGAAAGTAAGTTTATGGAACCAACATCTAATTGCTGATTAATAATTTTATTAATAAGGGTTTTGTATTGAGTATAAAAAGCCTATCTGAATAGGTTTATTTCGTTATGCTCTTTATGGAATTGCAGCGATTAGAAGAAAACTTACTTTACTGAATCGGGATAGTGATATTTTGGCATGGGCTTATTTGGGCTTGCTGAACATGTTGATTCAAGACTGTAGGGATTCCTGCAGTCTTTTTATATTGAAAAAAAGGAATAGTAAATGGGTTCTTCTTTGTGCTGTCCATAAAAAGCGTAGCTTCATTATGGATGAAAGAAGGGATTTGTATGTTGGAACTGAAAGTGCATGGAATTAAAAAATATATGGAAGCGACGCTTGTCGTGAATAGTTTTACGTTGGAAGCTTTTGAAGGGGATAAGGTCGGGATTGTCGGGGCAAACGGAAGCGGCAAAAGCACGATTCTTAAAGTGATTGCTGGAATCGAGCCAATGCATTATTATCCTGGCTACCCACAGACCTCGAGCCCGGGCTATGATGAAGGGTTGATTCATCGTCCGAGGGGAGCGTCGTTCGCTTACTTGGAACAGATGCCTTTGTATCCTGCCGGCCTGAAAGTAATTGATGTGCTGAAACTGGCTTTTGAAGAGGTTCATGACGTTGAAAGACAGATGCGTGAAATCGAGGCAAAGATGCAGGTTTTAGAGGATGCGGCACTGGAAAAAGCGCTCAATAAATATAGTGATTTGGTGAATCTATATGAAGCAAAGGGCGGTTATGAACAGGAGGAAAAGCTAAGCAGGGTTTGCACCGGGCTTAAGTTTACGGAAGACTTTTTGCAGAGGGATTTCGACTTGCTGAGCGGAGGGGAGAAAACATCGGTTGGTCTCGGAAAAATCCTGGTTCACCAGCCGGATATCCTGCTGCTCGATGAGCCGACTAACCATCTGGATATGGAATCGATTGAATGGCTCGAAGGCTTTTTGAAAAATTATAAAGGCATCGTGCTGATCGTCTCGCATGATCGTTACTTCCTGGATAACGTCGTGAACAAAATCGTCGAGATTGAGGACATGGAAACAATCAGCTACAAGGGAAACTACTCGGCTTTTATCAGTCAAAAGGAAGAAAATATGCGGGTGCAATATGAGCATTTCCGTGAGCAGCAAAAAAAGGTCAATAATATGGAGAAGCAGGTGACGAGCCTGCGTGACTGGGCGATGCGCGCAGACAATAACAAGTTCTTTCGGCGCGCGGCGAGCATCCAGAAAAAGCTCGATAAACTAGACCGAATTGATAAACCAATTTTTGAGCGCAGGAATATGAGGCTGCATTTCAATGATGCCAATAGGTCGGGAAAAGAGACAATCAAGGCTGTGGGGTTGTCAAAGCGGTATGATGATAAGGTGATTTTTGACGGGGCTGATTTGATGGTCCATTATGGCGAGCGAGTCGGGATGGTTGGAGCCAATGGCAGCGGGAAAACGACCTTCCTGAAGATGCTTTTGGGCGAGGAAGATCCGGATGCTGGAGTGGTTGAGCTGGGGGCGAATGTAATGGCTGCTTACCTGCCCCAGAAGATTGTTTTTGAAAATGAAGAGCTTACGGTACTTGAGTGCTTCCGGGAGGGAATCTGGATTGTCGAAGGCAAGGCAAGAGAGTATCTGGCGAAGTTCATGTTTTACAAAAAGAGTGTCTTCAAAAAAGTGAAATTCCTGTCAGGCGGCGAGCGGATCCGTCTCAAACTGGCGATGCTGATGTTCGATGATATCAACTTGCTGATTCTCGATGAGCCGACGAATCATCTGGACATCGATTCCATTGAGACACTTGAGGCCGCTCTGGAAGATTTCAAAGGCACGATTTTCTTCATTTCCCACGACCGATATTTCATCAATAAAATCGGCGAGCGCGTGATTGCGATTGAGGACTGCGGGTTGAAAAGCTATCAGGGTAATTATGATGATTATAAAAGAGAGAGAGCAGCGATCGAGGCGGTGCCCGTTTTTAAGGAGAAGAAGGAAAAGGCGGGATTGCTTCAGCAGGTGCAGCAACCGGATCCTGGCGGGAAGCTTTTAAGAAGAATAGAAAGCCTCGAAAAGGAAATCTCGGAGCTTGATTTAGTGATGGGCGTTAAACAGGATTATGCAGAGCTTGATCAGCTGTATAGCAGGAAACTCGAATTGAACAGCGAGCTTGAGCAGGCGATGGAGATGTGGTTGAGCGCCGGGGAGTAAGAGAGGAGAAGCATGGATTCGTTCATGCTTCTTTTTTTGTTGCTGGCAAAGGATACTTGGGGGAGATGACAGCTATTTTAAAAGTCAGCCTTTTGGTTCTTTAGACAGCTTCGGGGACGTTTGGTGGTGCTTGGGCAAAAGCTGTCAGAAGTAAGGAGAACTTTGGACAGGTTTGGTGGTGCTTGGGCAAAGGGCTGTCAGAAGTAAGGAGACCTTTGGACAGGTTTGGGGGTACTGGGCAAAAGCTGTCAGAAGTAAGGGGAACTTTGGACAGGTTTGGTGGTGCTTGGGCAAAAGCTGTCAGAAGTAAGGGGAACTTTGGACAGGTTTGGGGGTACTGGGGCAAAAGCTGTCAGAAGTAAGGGGAACTTTGGACAGGTTTGGTGGTGCTTGGGCAAAAGCTGTCAGAAGTAAGGAGAACTTTGGACAGGTTTGGTGGTGCTTGGGCAAAAGCTGTCAGAAGTAAGGGGAACTTTGGACAGGTTTGGTGGTGCTTGGGCAAAAGCTGTCAGAAGTGAGCTGAACTTTGGACAGGTTTGGTGGTGCTTGGGCAAAAGCTGTCAGAAGTAAGGGAACTTTGGAGAGGTTTGCGTTCGCAACCTCAAAGGTTTTTTTCACAGATATTAGGTAAAAGTATGAAAAAGGCAGGTGAGAATCATGAGTGTATTTGCGGTGAATGGGAAGGTCGACAAGGGGAAATTGGTGAAGGAGTTATTGATTCCTGTTGTTGGCGGAATGGTGACGGGGATGATTGCGACGAGGAATGCGAAGGAGAAGTACAGGAAGCTGAAGCAACCGGAGTTTGCACCGCCTTCATGGGTGTTTCCGGTGGTGTGGACGGGTCTGTATGCGACGATGGGACTGGCGAATTATCGGGTTTCGATGAAAAAGAAGCCAACTGCAGCGGCGGAGGCTCTTTATGATATCCAGCTTGGGTTAAACTTTCTCTGGTCGTTCTTATTTTTCAAATGGAACCTGCGGGGGACTGCTTTTGCGGAGATCGGCCTGCTCCTGGGTATGATTACGTTAACAACTTATCAATATTATCAAAAAGATAAAGTTGCTGGCAGGCTGATGCTGCCTTATATCGCATGGGTGTCATATGCGCTCCGGCTCAATTACAGCATGTGGAAGTTAAATAACTGAGAGGGTAGCTGATACTCTCTCTTTTTAAAAAAAATGTGAAACTTTTCCAAACTACTGTCCGTCTAAATTAATAGACTTCCAATCATTGGTTGATTAAAAGTTTGATAGAGCGGGAATACTATTCCTAACAACATATTAAATCGGAGGTAGATTACAATGAAACAAATCACTGAATTTATGAATGAAGAAGGTTTTGAGCTGAAGGGTTATGTTTCTCAATTATTTGAACAAGCTTCTGAAAAAGAAGACAAGAAAAAACGCTGATCGCAGCAGGCTGATCAGCGTTTTTTCATTTGCTCCAATACGTCATCAATTTTTGCGTGGTCCTCTGGTGATTCATCGATATGCTTCCACAAGAGTTCTCCTTCGGCTGAATAGAGCCATGTTCCTCCCTGGATGTAAACGTCCTGTGTTTTCATCGATTTCAATACAAATTCTTTCTGCTTTTCCTCTTTAGGGATAAAGTCTTTGACCTGTCCAGTAATGAATCTAATTCCGGCTTTCGTTAGCAGCTTCCATTTAGGCATCGTTTTATGGCCCATGCCACGGTATGCTTCCCTTGAAGGATCGCCGAGGATCGGGAAAGGGAATGGCCCGAAATGGTCAATGAACTGCTTTATAAATGTTCCTTTGGACGGGGCCACAGCAATAACCTGGTAGCCTGTCGCTTCTACTTCATTTATTCGCTCACGCAACTGCGTGAGATATGCCCGGCAAACGGGTCAGCCAAGGTGGCGGACGAAAACGGCCATTGTCGGCTTTCCCTGGATGGCTGTTTCCAAACTGATCGTTTTTTCTGGATCGGTTGTTTCCAATACAAAGTTCATCTTGAGCCCTCCTTTGTTCCACTATATTAAACTCTGCTCTTTAAAGAAAGAGTTAATGTTCTTTAACAATCCTTTTCAATTAATTTACAACTCCTTAAAACACCGTTAATAACCTTCTAGTAATCTTGTACTTGTAGCAACGGACAAAATATTAGGGGGAATTAAGGGATGAAGAGTTTTAAAAAGTTAGCGATGTTTACCATGCTTGCGTCTGTAATGGCCTTTGGGACTGCTTGTTCAGATGGAGAGAGCAATGCGGAAGCGAAGAATGGCTCTAATGGAAATGAAACTCAACTTGAAGGCAGCGTCGTGATTGACGGTTCTGGCACGGTCTACCCATTCATGGCAAAAATGGCTGAGAACTATATGGGCAAGCAGGAAGATGTATCTGTGGAAGTAAGCCGCTCAGGGACTTCTGCTGGTTTCAAGAAATTCCTTGTTGAAGACGGTACGGACTACAATGATGCTTCACGCCAGATCAAAGACGAAGAAAAGGCAAAAGCTGAAGAGCTTGGCATCGATGTGAAAGAAATGAAGGTCGCTTTGGATGGCTTGACGATCGTCATCAATAAAGAAAATGACTGGGCGAAGGACCTGACAAAAGAAGAAATCGTCGACATCTTCCTGGCTGAAGGCGGCAAGAAGAAATGGTCTGATGTACGCCCTGAATTCCCGGATGAGCCAATCAACACATATGGACCAAATGAAAACCATGGCACCTACGAATTCATGTTTGAAAACATTTTAGAAGAAAAAGATCTGGTTGAAGGCATCAACCTGCAGCAGGACTACTCCACACTGGTTGACCTTGTTTCCAAGGATAAAAACGGGATCGGCTTTTTCGGATATGGCTACTATGCGAACAACAAAGATAAATTGGCTGCAGTGAATGTGGATTTCGGAAATGGGCCTGTTGAACCGTCACTATCAACAATTAAAGAAGATGGAGATTACGCACCGTTCACACGCCCTGTATTCACATACTTGAACGTAAACAAAGCCAAGGAGAAGGCAGAGGTACTTGACTACGCAATGTATACGATGAAAAATGCACAGGAAGTTGCTGCTGAAACTGGCTTCGCTCCATTGACTGATGATGATATCCAGGCGACATTAGCTGAACTGGAAAAATTGAAATAGGTCAAAAAGTGAATTAGCTGAATTGGAAAAATTGAATTAGACATAAAGAAGAATTATTAGAACAGGTAAAAGTAGAGTAGGGGGATCCCCTATTCTTTTTTTTGACCAAAAAAAAGAACAGTGGAGGTCCACTGTTATTCCCGCTCCAATGTCGCCATGAATCTATGGCGCTTTTTGGCGGTATTAAGCAGCCGTTCAATGGCAGCGAGTAAAGTCCCGCTCTCCTCATCAGACTTTGAATTAAGCAAAGCGAGTTTAAGTTCCGCCAGTTTTTGTTTTTCCTCCGGGGTCATGCTCTCCCTCATTCATTCAGCCTCCTTCCTGGCTTTGTTTCAGTTTAGAGGATAAATGTTAAGGGAATCCCGGGGTTATATTAAATATGGTTCAATTTTCAACCTTATTGGAAAGTTTCCGTATTCCTCCCATGACAAATCTTACCGCGAGGAAGGTAGAGGCGATGGAAGAGAAACTATATATGGAAGTCCAATTTTTCTTGTATTTGATCAGCTTTGTATTGCGTTCGAGCCATGACTCTGCCATGGCAGAAGGTGCACTGAATAAAAGGGATTTAAGCAAAATGGAGATAATACCGGAATTCCTGGTGACTTGATTAAAGTAAACGCAGCAAACGGGAAAAATCAGATAGCTAAAGATGACGCTGATATCAAAGGTTTTAAATAAGGATACAGGATATTTTAAATACCCTTTCTTGACAAGCAGAGTATCAAGGATGGAAGCCAAATAGCTTTTCAAAAAGAAAATGAGCAGCCAGTCTTTGACAGGCGGTTTTCGCACCAGCCTGTAAAATGCGAAAATGCCAATGGCGATCAGCATCCTTAGTATGTTTTGTTCCGTGGTTCTCTTCATAATGGCAACCTCCCTGATCCTCCCAATCGCTACAGCTTTTTGTAGGTTGCCTTTATTTGCGTTATTTATTCTCCAAGATTGTGAACTGAGATTATTGGCTATACTGAAAAATGATTTCCTTTATTTGTATAGAAGAGGCGGGATTATGGTCAATACAATTTACGGGTTGATTTGGACAGGAATATTAGTGAAATGGGGAGACTGGAAGAATTGGAGGAAGTACTATCCAACACTGCTCTTTTTTGTGCTGGGGGATTTTCTCTATTTGTACTTATTATCAGATCATTATCCGATGTGGAGGTATATTCCTTCACAAGGGGACAAAGAAGCAGGAATCACAAACACTCATATTTCTTTTTCTATCATGGCGATCAAGTATACGGCCACATGCCTGGCGTATTTAGCTCACTTCCCCAGGCAAGGCAGTATAAAAAAATTATTATATTACCTGGCGTGGGTAGCTGTTTATTTTGTCAATGAGCTGGTAGATCTTCATTTTCATCTAATCAAATACTTCAATGGCTGGAATATGTGGTGGTCTATGTTCTTCAATGCTGTTATGTTTCTTATTTTAAAGCTCCATTTCCATAACCCGGTGATTGCCTGGATAACTTCCGCGGTCTTTATTTTATTTCTATGGAATCAGTTTGATGTGCCGAAAAGTGTCTTTAGGTAATGATAATATAAGGCCAGATTCCCAAAGTGAATCTGGCCTTAATTTGGTTCCTTTTCGGAAAAAGTATGATGGGATTCGTAGTGATTCTTCATCCAAACAAATAGATTTGTCAGCAATTTAGCTAGAATGAGCACCGATAGATAACTTATAAATAAATGGAAGTAGCTGACGTCCTCGTACATTTTAAAAAGACCTAAACCAACCAGTAATGGCTTGAACCCAAAAGAGAGAATGACTGCGGTTAGGATTGCATAAAGATAATAGTTCTTTTTATGGTTGATCGTCCATTGGTACACGAGCATAAAGGTAACGGGGATCAGACTTGAGTCGAGCGAGATTCCCGGCAATACCGGGATAACTGGGAAAGGATAATTCCAGTACCCCATATTTCTCCCAAAAAGATCTTGATACCCGAAAATCATGTGGATACTGTAACCAAAGAACGCAATCCTGAAAATTTTCGTCCGATCGATTTTAAAAAATAATAAAATGAGAGGGCCGACAAGGAAGAGGACCATCATCAAATATTCAACGGAAGCATATAGGGAGTAATCCAGCCAATATTGGTTCAAAGCCTTCTGACCTTGCTCCCCCAATTCAACGATTTTGTCAAACTCCTTTATTCTTTCTTTTTCCAAGGTTACCATCCATTCGTTTTTCTTATTGGCTCTTCTCAAACTTTGTTGCTATTGATTACAAAATAGGATGGAATTACCTAAGTTTCTTCACAAGATTAACGCTTATTAAGAGAAAAGAGCTTGCCAACTTAGTACCGACCTACAAAAAGGCTATTATCACGTTTAACAACAACCTTTATGAAAACAGCCTTCTTATTAGACTGCCAACATCAATCCCGTTGTATGCATGATTGTTGGTTTTAAGGGTATAATTAGATATCTTGAATGAATTTGCGGAGGTGTAAGGATGACATTCCAATATTCCGAAGAAGATGGCCGTTTTGTCGCGAAGGATGCGAGCGGGCTCGAAGTTGGGGAAGTGACGTTTACGCGGGATGGCGATGAAGTCCTGGTCGTCAATCACACGGGAGTAGATCCAGACTATCGAGGCCAGGGCATAGCTGAGGAGCTGGTCCGGCATGTTGCGGAAAAAGCCAAGAACGAAGGTTTGAAAATCGACCCTGTTTGCTCTTATGCTAAAAAAGAGCTGGAGAGAAAGCCGAAATACAGCGAGCTTTTAAAATCTTAAGCCTTTGGTGCCTCAAAGGCTTTTTTTCTGGACTCAAACTTCTGCCTTGCACAATTTTTGTTTGCATGATAAAATTATCTCGAATTCAAGATAGTTTGTTTTCCTTTTGGCAAAAAAGGATATAGTAATGATAGATATTTTTTTGAGGTAATATCTCGATTTCAAGATAAAGGAGAGAGAAGATGAACGAACTAAGAGGAATACACCATGTAACAGCTATTACAAGCAGCGCGGAAAAAAACTATGAGTTTTTTACCTATGTACTCGGAATGCGGCTTGTGAAAAAAACGGTCAATCAGGATGATATCCGGACGTATCACTTGTTTTTTGCGGATGATAAGGGATCTGCAGGCACGGATATGACATTTTTTGATTTCCCTGGGATCCCAAAGGGTTCTCATGGTACGGACGAGATTTATAAAACAGGATTCCGGGTGCCGACGGATGCGGCGCTGGAGTACTGGGTAAAACGCTTTGATAAGTATGAAGTCAAGCACACGGGCATCAAGGAGTTGTTCGGCAAGAAAACAATATCCTTCGTCGATTTTGATGACCAGCAATATATGCTGGTTTCAGATGAAAACAATAAGGGAGTAGCTTCAGGGACACCATGGCAAAATGGGCCTGTTCCGCTTGAGTATGCGATTACTGGTCTTGGGCCGCTTCACATCCGGATATCACGTTTCGATTATTTTAAAGAGGTATTGGAAAAAGTGATGCACATGCGTGAGGTTGGAAAAGAAGGTTCGCTTCACTTATTCGAGATGGGTGAAGGCGGGAATGGGGCGGAGGTTATCGTCGAGGACAATAAGGTTCTTCCAGCAGGACGCCAGGGATTTGGTACTGTGCACCACGCTGCATTCCGCGTTGCTGACACGTCGGTCCTTTATGAATGGATCGACCACATGAAAGCATCAGGTTTTGGCACGTCAGGATATGTAGACCGATTCTTCTTTGAATCACTCTATGCACGTGTGGCGCCAGGAATTCTGTTCGAATGGGCAACTGATGGTCCGGGCTTCATGGGTGATGAGCCATATGAAACACTCGGTGAAAAACTTTCCCTGCCACCGTTCCTTGAATCGAAGCGGGAGCAGATTGAGGACTTTGTGCGGCCGATTGATACAGTCCGGAGCACGAGAAATATTGAAAAAGAGTATCTGTAAACAGGGTTTGCAGACCAGCTCTTTGTGGAACACATACAAATAAAGGAGGCGGATAAAATGGTTAAATTAGCAGTCATCTTTTATAGTATGAGTGGAACGAATGTGCAGCTTTCGAAATGGGCCGAAGAAGGCGCGAAAGAGGCAGGAGCAGAGGTCAAAGTCTTTAAGGTAAAAGAATTGGCTCCTGAATCAGCAATCGAAGGCAATGAAGCATGGAAAGCAACCGTTGAAGCGACAAAGGACATTCCTGAAGTAACGCCAGACGATCTGGAGTGGGCAGATGCCATCATCTTCAGTGTCCCGACACGTTTCGGAAACATGCCATCTCAAATGAAGCAATTCCTTGATACGACAGGCGGTCTGTGGGCCCAGGGCAAGCTGGTCAACAAGGTAGTGAGCGCAATGTCCTCTGCACAGAACCCGCATGGCGGACAAGAGGCAACCATCCTCTCCCTTTACACAACGATGTATCACTGGGGAGCGATTGTCGCTGCGCCAGGTTATACCGATCCAGTGACATTCGGAGCTGGCGGAAATCCTTATGGCACTAGCGTAACCGTCGACCAGGACGGCAATATGGTCGAGGATGTGGAAGCAGCGGTAAAACATCAGGCGAAGCGCACGGTGACCGTTGCCGGATGGGTGAAAAACGGAAATCAATAAATAAATATAGGAAGCAGCCTAATTCCTTTTACGGGGTTAGGCTGTTTTTTTAGGTGAACCAGGATTGTTAAAAAAGCCCTTGATAGCTGGATGGGAGATGTCTTGCAGGATTGATGGAGAAATTAAAAACAGCCCCATGGAATGAGGCTGCTTCAGTCATGCTTTTAAAAACCCTGGCTGCTCATAACTCGGGTTCGGATATTTATAAAATCCTTCACCGGTTGCCGCTCCTAGTTTTCCTTTGTCGATGTACTCTGTTTTCAAAAGGTTTGCCAGCTCTTTGAACTGTGGGACGCCTGCTTCGCCTTTTGCATTGGCGATGTTGTAGGCAGTTGTGATTCCGACAATGTCGAGGATGGCGAAAGGCCCTTTTGGCGCTCCAGTGGCGATCATCCACGTTTTATCAATTGTTTCAGGATCGGCTACTTCTTTCATCAGCAGCATTTGGCCAGCCTCAAGGAATGGAACCAGTAATGAGTTCAGGATGTAACCTGGCTGCTCTTTGTGCAATGGCAGGGCAACCATTCCGATGGCTTTTGCGAATTCCATCACTTCATCGAATACTTTCATGTCTGTACCAGGGTGCTTCATCACCTCAGCGGTATTATTCTTCCAGATTTCGTTCGCGAAGTGCAGGGCGAGGAATTTTTCCGGCCGACCTGTTGCTTCCGCAAACTGGCTTGGCAGCAATGTCGAAGAATTTGTAGCAAACACCGTTTTCTCTGGTGCCACCTGTCCTAATTTTTTATAAAAGTCTGTTTTGATGTCAACCACTTCTGGCACTGCTTCAATAACCAAGTCGGCATCGGCTGCCGCCTGGGCAAGATCGCTGTAAAAAGAAAGACGGTTATAGGCTGAATCTAGCTCCTGCTCAGATGCTCCCAAATCCTCCTGGTAGCGAGGCTTGAGCTTCAAGATGCGTTCCTTTGCGCGACCGAGTGCCTCGTCGTTAATGTCATAGATGGAAACATTAAAACCGCTAAATGCAGTTTGAAAAGCAATTTGGCTTCCCAGAACGCCACTGCCGGCAATAGTGATATTCTTATAATTCATGGCAATTCTCCTTTCTATATTCATTTATATTTACCCTATTTTTGTTATTTTTAAATAGTAAATCCAGGTTTTAATCAAACGTTTGATTAAAAACCTATTACAGCTTTACCCTTCCATCGGGAGGGTATATTAACTAAAAGGAAGAATACATTAATGGATATGGAATTGTACGAAGAAAATGTGTGAGAAGGAGGAAATTCAATGACGGACAATCAGGCTGGCTGGAAAATGGACAACAGCTATTCACGACTCCCGAAAATATTCTATAGTCTGCAGAAACCGACGACAGTGAAAGCACCAGAAGTGGTGATTTTCAATGAGACACTTGCAGAAGAACTGGGACTGGACAGTGAGGCGCTCCAAAGTGACGACGGGGCTGCAATTTTTGGTGGGAACGAGATTCCTGAAGGAGGGAACCCGCTTGCACAGGCATATGCAGGGCATCAGTTCGGGCATTTTACGATGCTGGGGGATGGCAGGGCTGTTCTTCTGGGCGAGCAGATCACCCCGGATGGACAAAGGTTTGACATCCAGTTAAAAGGCTCGGGCCGAACGCCATATTCACGTGGCGGAGATGGCCGTGCAGGTCTTGGTCCGATGCTTCGTGAGTTTATCATCAGCGAAGCGATGGTAGGTTTGGGTATTCCCACAACAAGAAGCCTTGCGGTGGCGACAACGGGAGAGGAAATCATCCGGGAAACGATGCAGACAGGTGCTGTCCTTACACGTGTCGCAGCCAGCCACCTAAGGGTTGGGACATTCCAATTTGCTGCTAACTGGGGAGACACAGAGGACCTTCGGGCACTCGCTGATTATGCAATCAACCGGCATTACCCCGAACTTGAAAAGGAAGAAAACCGTTATCTCGCATTCCTGAAAAATGTAATCAGGCGTCAGGCAGCTCTGATTGCGAAGTGGCAGCATGTAGGCTTTATCCATGGTGTCATGAACACAGACAATATGACAATCAGCGGTGAGACAATTGATTATGGGCCTTGTGCCTTCATGGACACCTATGATCCGGCCACTGTGTTCAGTTCGATCGATCGCGATGGTCGCTATGCCTATGGGAATCAGCCTTATATTGGCGGCTGGAATCTTTCGAGGTTTGCCGAAGCTTTATTGCCGTTGCTTCATAAGGAAGAAGATGAGGCAGTAAAGCTGGCCGAGGAAGCACTCTCTGAATTCCCTGAGATATTCGAAAGTGAATTCCTGTCAGGAATGAGGTTGAAGCTGGGTCTTTTTAATGAGGAAAAAGAGGATAAAGCGCTAATTGCTGACCTTCTTAACCTGATGAATCAACATAAGGCTGACTATACGAACACTTTCAAGGCACTGACTTTTGGGAAGCTTAATGAATCGGAAATGTTCAAGACTGAGGAATTCACACAATGGCATGAAAAGTGGCAGGGCCGACTGGGACGCCAGGAGCAGTCAAAAGAAGATGTCCAGGATTTGATGAGTGACAATAATCCAGCCGTTATCCCGCGAAATCACAGGGTAGAAGAAGCCATTGAAGCAGCAAATAATGGGGATCTGAATGTGATGGTCAAATTGCTTGAAATCATGGCGAATCCATATGAGCATTCCCCTGACCAGGAAGAATTTTGCAAACCGGCTCCGCCATCGGCCAGGCCATATCGGACGTTTTGCGGTACGTGAATTAGCTGTGAAAGGATAGAAAAACGCTTGGTGCTGAATTGATACCCTTATTGTTAAAAGGGTGCCGTTCATTACCAGGCGTTTTTTTGAAATTTCTCTTGTCCCATATAAAATCTATTTCTGGGTAGGGAAAATATGATTTGTCTCCTAAGTGATCAGCGCATGAATGCTTCATACCATTCGTCCCAATCCGAACCAAGCGAGTAGGTGACGGACTTTGATTCGATTTTTGGACAATCTTTGATGCAACTGCCGCCAACGATGAATTTCAGGGACGGATCCATTTTTAGGGTTGTACGAATCCAATCCTCGACCTTTCCAACTGGATCCGGGTTGGTCAAGGAAATTGCGACAACGCTAATGTCCTTCATTTTAATTAAATCTGCCAGACCCTCCAGGGGAGTATTGGGACCCAAATAGATGACATCATGACCTTTCTTTTTCAAAAATAAACTAAAAATCATCAATCCGATTTGGTGGTGCTCACCCTCCGGACAAAATGCCAGGATCTTTGGGTGTAGTGGATTAACTGGAAGCACCCTTAAAAATTGGCTGCAGCGGTTGATGATGAACTGTGAAGAGAAATGTTCCTGGGCGACACTGATAGCACCTGTCTCCCATTCATCCCCGACCTTGTACAAAACCTTTACCATAATATGATGGAATACCTCCTCATAGTCATAGAGAGAGAAAGCAAGGTCGGCAAGCTGATTCGCTTTTTGGGAATCCAGGTTGATCAGTGCCGTGTAAAGTTGATCCTTCAATTCGCTGAATTTATCATTTTCGGATGGAGGTGTCACAGGTTCCTGGGCAGAGTCCTGTAAAAGCCGGACGGCATCACTGATTTTCATGTCTTTTTCATGAACCTGCTTTTTAATCCACTTGAGTGTTTCCACATCTTTTTCGCTATACAAGCGGTGGCCGCCCTCGGTCCTTTTGGGTGTAACGACGTTGTATCGGTTTTCCCATGCCCTGATGGTGACAGCAGGGATATCCAGTCGTTCAGATACTTGCTTGATGCTATACAAACTGATCACCTCCACTCATTATTATAGAGAAGTTATACAAAAATTACACAGTAAAAAAGCTTTTAAATCAACTTCCTTAATTATATTATATAAAATGTTTGCTTAATTTGTATAGGTTTTGTATAATTAACTCAGAAAGGTTATACAAAAATTATACAATGGGCGGTGTATTTATGAAAACTTTAAATTTGGTATCATTAGTATTACTTATTGTCGGCGGTTTAAATTGGCTTTTGGTTGGATTATTTGAATGGGATTTGGTTGGAGGCCTCTTCGGTGGAATGGACAGTCCAATCGCAAAGATCGTCTACATCCTTGTCGGCCTCGCAGCCATATACAGCCTCACACTATTATCAAAAGTAAACAAATAAGGCTCTTTTCTCAAATTTTGTTGCTACAAAATAGGATGGAATTACCTAAGTTTCTTCACAAGATTAACTTAAAAGAAAAGCGCTTGCCAACTTAGTACCGACCGACAAAAAGGCTATTATCACGTTAAAATCAGATTTAGGATTTTAACAACAACCTTTACGAAAACAGCCATAAATAAACATACAGGAAGGCGTACATAAATTGGTACGCCTTTTTATGTGCCCTGATGCATATGGAAATGCTATTCTTAAAGAAGAAACTGTCAAAGCAGGGGGAACAGAAATGGACAAAAAAGAAATTGAATATAAAATCGTTGAACTAAAAGACGAGTACTTACAGCTCCAGCATAATCTCGAAAAACTCGAATCTGTAAAAGGCAATCTCCATCCGCTCGAAAACCGACTGGCCGCAATCGAAGAGGAATTAAGCTCCCTGAACCAGCGGCTCCGTGACATGTAAAATCCCAAGCCCATTCTTTTATAAGGATAGGGCTTTTTTTTATGGACAATAATTGATGCCCTTGATGGACATAAATCGGAGGGTCTGTAAAAAAAGTGTCCGTCATCGAACTCATGATGGAAAGAAATCGGCGGGGGAGAGGGGAAAGTGTCCGTCATCACGACTATGATGGACAGAAATTGGCGGGGGAGAGGAGAAAGTATCCGTCATCACGTCTGTAATGGACAGAAATCGGCGGGGCAGATGGAAAAGTGTCCGTCATCAAGTTCATGATGGACATAAATCGGCTTGGCAGAGTGAAAAGTGTCCTTCATCAAGTTTATGATGGACAGAAGTTGGCTGGGGAGACGAAAAAGTGTCCGTCATCAAAATCATGACGGACACAAGAACTCGTTTATTACACTTCTGTTTTCCTGCCTTCACGGGCGGATTTCCTTACTGCATCCAATACTCTTTGAGTTGAGGATCCATTTTCAAAATCAGCGAGGTATGGGTGCTTTTTTCCTGAAACAAGGGTTTCGTGAAGGGCGTCCAGGGCTCTTTGGAAGCCGTTATAATACCTCGCAGCTACCTCAGGCATTGTTGAAGGTGCTTCTAAATCCGGTAATAATTCTATTTGTTCAAGAGGCGCGTCACCAAGAGAAAGCAATACCTTTTGGTCGTCCAGCATTACGAGGGTGCCTTCTGTGCCGAAGATTTCAAGATGCCATGTGTAATCGGTTTTTCGTGCTGCGGAAATGAGTTCCATTGTAACGGTTGCCCCGTTTTCCAGGGTGCCAATGATCTGGAACGCATCGTCAGCTGTCCTTTGTTCAGTCAATCCGTTATCATCGGTTTGGGTGGGAATGTGGATGGGAAGCTGGGCGAAAACTTCCTTAAAGGTGCTGCCCAGCCACCAGTGGAGAGCATCTGTCATATGGGAGCCAATGGCGCCAAGCATTCCGCCTCCCTTATCTTCCTGCCCCAGCCAGCCGCGGGGTTTTGAAATAAGGCCATTATAACTAGCAAAGGAGCATTGGTAACGGACATGCAAAACCTGTCCAAGCTGTCCGCTATCCAGGATTTCTTTTATCTTTGTACGAGCCGGAAGGAAGCGGAATTCATGATTGATGAGCCCCAGTTTTCCTGCCTTGTCTTTCTCTGTAATCATAGCCTTAGTTTCGGCCGTATCCATGGCCATGGGCTTCTCGCATAATACGTGAACTCCCTTTTCGTAAGCCGCAGTGACCATTTCCTTATGCAAGTTTACTGCCGAAGCGACCACCACTACATCAAGTGCCTCCTGCTCAAGCATTTCACGCCAGTTTGTATAGACTTTTTCGATACCACTGACATTACGTGCCTCCTCGGTATTGCCTCTTGATACACTTGATATCGCGACTACTTCGAAACCCTCATGGTGATCCATCATGGGTGCATGCACCTTGGCGCCAAAACCCGTCCCAATGATACCAACTCTAAACTTTTCCATAATTACCACCCCCGTCCACTATTTAGTTTAATAGTAAATCCATGAGGTGAGTAATGTAAATCAATTTACGAGGGTTTAACCTCAATTAATATAGTATAATTATTCAAATGATATATGAGGCGGGGTTAATGTGAATATTGGGGATTTATTATTCCAATTAGTGTTTCTCGTATTATTAATTGGTCTATCTGCAGCTGTTTTCTTTGTTGTCACTTCCTTTTTAAAAAAGAAACCTGACAATCAGAAGAGCATCGAACAAAAACTGGACAGAATAATTGAACTGCTGGAAAAGGACAATAAGAACTAACTGTTCACTGACTACTGGTTATATAATTGTATGTCTTCAAATGTTATAATGAGGAACTTAGGTCACTAAATTACTCTTAATTGCCGGATGCCTGAAAAGCCTCCGCCTGGCGATCATATATGGAGGAATAAAAAATGAACAAGCGATGGACAATCGAAAAGATTAAAGAGTTTGTGGAGAAGAATTCAGAAAGTAGGCTGCTGACAACGGAGTACCACGGTTTTTCGCAAAAGTTACTATTTAAATGCGAGTGCGGCAACAATTTTGAAAAACCCTTTAAGAAATTCAAGGATAATCACCAGCGCAAATGCGAAGTGTGCCAACCGCCAAAACCTTCGCGCTGAATCTGAATCAGCTGAATACTGCTACGGAAATATGCTGCCAATTTGGGTGGCATTTTTCTTTTAAATAAAAGAAGTCAGAATAGGAGCAGAAGCATCAATCATAGCAGGATTCACGCTTCTTTTTGTGGAAATAAACGAAGACAACTTTACAGGAGCAACTAGAGAATGAAGAGATATATGCTGAAGAAGAATTTTAGGGGTCTGAAAAAAGGAACGCAATTCTATTTGATTGCTGAATCTGAATTCATTGGCGTCAAAGAGTATGTGCTGCGGACGAGGGATTTGACGACCAGAGTAGCGGTTAATGATCGTGAGCTGAGCGGAAATTTCCTTTTATTGAATTAGGATAGGGGAGAGCACTTTACTATTAAGTGCAGTTCTTGGTATTCCTTTTAAACATGGGACCGGTTGTTAGCGGGATTATTGCGGGTTGTTTATTCAGAGAGATATATTTGTTGGCGATTTTCGAAAAAGGCTTGTGGTGCTCTCGTCTGAAACCATAGAGAAGCAGCAGTGCTAGTAATTTTTCACATGCAAATGATAAGTCTGAATGCTTGAAAAATACCTGGAAGGCAAACGAAAGGGGGATCTGAATGCAGTTCACAGCTTTAGTGGTATTCGCGATTGTCTGGGGAGGGCTGATGATCTTCTTCCTGACGCCAGTCAATGACAAAGGTGAAAGTTACACAACTGTGACGTGGAAAGTAAGTCTGACCAGGTTGATTTTACATAAAAAAGCGATTCTTGCCTTTGCGTTGCTATTAGCTACTTTATTTAGTTTTTGGTTCTATTTCGAATCAGCAGAAGATTATAACCAGCTTCACGGAATAACCAAAGAATCGGCGGAGCCACAGGTAATCTTTTATATGGTGAGCGTAGTGATTTATACGATAATTATTTATCTTTTCTTAGCAGTCAGATGGGCCATTAAATCAGTAAAATGATTGGAGAGAGTAGTTTTGAAAGAGACCATTTTAAAGTCCCTGGCAAAAATAGAAGAAGACTTCGATGTGAAAATCCTTTATGCAGTCGAGTCCGGAAGCAGGGCCTGGGAATTTCCGTCTAAGGATAGTGACTATGATGTCCGTTTCATTTATGTCCATAAAAAAGAAGATTATCTGACGATTGACCAGATGGGAATTGGCAAGAGAAGAGATGTGATTGAATTGCCGATTAACGATTTGCTGGATGTTACCGGATGGGAATTGACGAAGGCACTAAAGTTGTTCAGAAAGTCGAATCCGCCGTTAATGGAATGGCTGCGTTCGGGGATTGTTTACTACCAGGCTTATTCGACCATTGACCAGATGAAGGAGCTCAGCAAAGAGATTTTCGCTCCAAACTCCTGCCTGCATCACTATTTGAATATGGCCAGTAACAATTTCAGGGAGTACTTGCAGGGTGATGAAGTGAAAATTAAAAAGTATTTTTATGTCCTGAGGCCGGTCCTTGCTGCCAGATGGATTGAAAAATACAACGAGTTTCCTCCGCTGGAATTCCCGAAACTATTGGAGAATCTCTTGCCTGAAGGGGAATTGAAAAGGGAGATACACACCCTGTTGAAAAGGAAAATAAGCGGAGATGAACTTGATTTCGAACCGAAAATTGAAGTCATCAACCAATTTCTCGACGAGGAAATAATACGACTGAGAGAATATGCATCTACCCTTCATATTGACTTGCAGGACTTCACACCTAAGCTTGACCAGCTATTCAGGAACACACTGGGGGAAGTTTGGGATTAATTTTAAGAAATGGCTGCCTTTAGAGGCGGTCTTTTTCAAGGAGGAAGGTTATTGAAAAAGTTTTACGTGGCATCGAGCTTTAAAAATATAGAAGCAGTTCGGTATATCAGTAGGCAGCTGGTCGAGAGAGGATATCTTCACACGTATGACTGGACGAGGAATGACAGAGCATCGACCTTCGAAGATTTAACAGAAATAGGGCAAAGGGAAAAGGCTGCTGTCATGGAAGCTGATTTCTTGCTTGTCCTTTTGCCAGCAGGAAAAGGCAGCCATATAGAATTAGGGATTGCCCTTGGACTCGGAAAAAGAATTTATCTCCATTCACCAGATGGAGAAGTGAATCATTTGGAAACAACCAGTACGTTCTATCATTTGCCAGAAGTGCGAAAATGTATTGGGAGTATGGAGGAATTAATATTCGAAGTTATGGAGAGGGAAGTCATTGCGCAGTCAGTTATGGAGTAAGTTAAAAAGAAGATTAGACGATTTAATTTGTGATTCGCTTAAAGGAAGAGTGAACTTCACGATTACAAATTATCGCAGGGCACATGATCAGCTTGGCAGGGCCTTTATTACTGTCGATAAAAAGGAAGTTCTTAATATGTGCACCATCACCTCTGATATAAGAATTAATAGAAAGAATCGCGAATTGCATAGACTTAGGGAGCTTAGCTATGAGGATTATCAAGTCAATTATGAGATAAGTGTTATCGCACATGAACTGGTAAAACAAGAAGGCGTTTATGCGCAGTATGACTTTTATGACGCGGTGGAAGAGTTTGTGAATATGCCAATAGACCAGGCTTTAAAATCAGATGATATGGTCGTGAAAATTCTTGCGTTGATCGACCGCAGGGCAGGGAAACGAACATTAATGAAACTGAGGGAACCTATTCAAAACGAAATGGATATCATTCAGTATTTTTATAACCTGAGATGCGAGGCAGAACAAATAAATCCATTTGTAGAGTGATAGAACAGGAGGAGAAGAAGATAGGAGAATATGAGATTAGGCAAATAAAAAAACTGCTGGATCTTGAACTGGACGATTTGGTCACTCAAAGCAAGAAAGAGGGCTTTCGTTTTGTTGAAAGGTTGATAAATGATTATGAAAATGGCACTAATACATTCAGCAATTTTGGAGAAGCTTTATACGGCGTTTTCAGCGGGGATGGTGCACTCGTTGCCATTGGCGGGTTAAATAATGACCCATTTACTAGTAAACGGGGAATAGGCCGGCTGAGAAGGTTTTATGTTCTAAAGGAGTATCGGCGAAACGGGATTGGAAGCCTCTTGGTTAAAAGAATGATGGAGGAAGCCAGAAACTATTATAGAATTCTTGTGCTTCGTACGGACACCCAACAGGGTGATGATTTCTATGCTTCTATTGGTTTTACAAAGGGCGAACTTTATCCCCATTCAAGTCACTATATTGTTTTATAGAATCGAAGGCTCAGTATATAAAAAAACAGCCGAATCTGTCATCAGGATCCGGCTGTTGATACAGATTAATCTGTCGTGATAAACGCTTCAATTCCCTGGCTTTCAATTTGCTGGAGGAGAGAATCCGCATTTTCGCGGTTTGAAAATGCGCCAGCTTGTACACGATACCAGGTCTCACCAGATATCTGTGCAGTTGTAACAGCGCTGTCAATCCTTTTCGCGCCCAAATCTGCTGCTCGCTGCTCGGCATTCTTTCTGTCCCTAAAAGAGCCAGCGATCACTTTGTATAAAGATTGTCCGCCGTCAGTCATTGATTCATCTCGGTTAGTTGTTTCTTTTGATTTAAGATTGAACGCTCTTGCAATCCCATTCGCGTGTCCTCGCGCAATATCGCGCTGCCAGGATTCCTGCTTCATAAGGGCGGCGTCCTGTGTATTATCTATAAAACCATTCTCTGAAAGCATGGCATCCATATTTGATTCACGAAGGACATGGAAATCAGCTTTTTTCTTGCCGCGGTCATTGAGCTGGGTCAGCTTCATGACTTCTTCGTGGATGATGTCACGGTATCTCGCCGTTGCTGAATTATCCGAAAGGCCGATATAGATATAATCTTCGTATCCACTGGCTGAACCGTTAAAGGAATTGATATGGATGGACAAATAAAAGTCAGCGCCCCACGCATTGGCCTCATTAGTCCGCTGATCCAAACTTTTCGTTATATCACTTGTCCTGCTCATCCGGATATCTATACTTTCATATTCATTTTCCAGAATCGAGCGGATTTTAAGCGCAATATCCAGGGTTAAATTTTTCTCCTGAAGACCATTACCCTGTGCGCCAGGATCCGAGCCGCCGTGGCCGGGATCTAAATAAAGTTTCATAAAACCTCCTCCTCTTTAATCGGCTATCCCTATATGATATGTAGGAGAAAAGTATTGGTAAGGGTGCATGTCTTGGGTGGTAAGGAGTTTTTCTTTTTTACTGAAACATTTTAGCCCTTGAAACGTAACCATTAACAATCAATTTATGAGGTGGTATGTTGGGAATGAAGAAGATCGAGAAATCGGAGAGGGACCATGACGCAGATTTGAAAAAGGTATTGAATATAATCGGTCTATTCATCTTTGGTGGACTAGCGCTGACAAGTATCACAAATCCAATGCCAGCGGATGATTTTAAAGAGTATTGGGTATTCATCGCTGGAAGTGCCATAATCTACTACTTTTTGCTTAACCTATACTTCATAGGGGCACCTTGGAGAAAAGTTTTTAATGCTATTCTGATATTTTTGGGAATCGGCAGTCTGGTGATGGTAGTTTATCTATTGGGACAGTCTTCGCATTAGAATTTAAAGTGTAATTTTTAAAAATTAATTGCGTTCTACAAAAAAGAATAAAGCATAACTTCCTACATAATTATGTAAAAAACTGCTTATTCAGTTGGTGAATCAGTACTTCTGAATTTTCGCAATATATTTACTTCAATAAAATTTGTAAGCGCTATCATTATTAATATACTAGTAAGGGCGCTGGTTTTGCCTAATCATAATATCCTGAAACATCCTTGAAACCATTCTGGATGTTTGTTAGGTTAGATAACCGTAAGCCTCCTGAGGGCTAGAAAAACTTGGACGGCATAATTAACATAAAAAATTTTTTAGTGTGGTTTGGCCTGTTAGCCCAAAAAACCTTTAGGATATACCCTTCTGTGTTAGCCAATTTTTTAAAACCACTATGTTAATTATTTCGTTTAGGGAAAACGAAAAGGAGAGATTTGGTGACTTTTGAAGTATTCATATCTTTAGGAATTTATTTTATTGCAATGATCCTCATCGGATTGTATGCATACCGCAAAACCTCTGATCTGACAGACTATATGCTTGGAGGCCGGGGTCTTGGACCGTCGGTAACAGCCCTTTCAGCTGGTGCTTCTGATATGAGCGGCTGGATGATGATGGGCTTGCCTGGCGCGATGTACACAACAGGTATTTCCAGTGCCTGGATCGCCATTGGATTATCGATTGGTGCCTATTTGAACTACCTCATCTTAGCTCCAAGACTTCGAACATACACGGAGCTGGCAAACGATTCAATCACCATCCCCGATTTCCTTGAAAATCGCTTTTCAGATAACACAAAAATCCTTAGGTCTGTATCTGCAATTGTTATTATCATTTTCTTCACGCTTTACACGTCAGCAGGTATAGTTTCAGGCGGTACATTGTTCGAGTCTGCTTTTGGGCTTGATTATCGCTGGGGATTGTTCCTGACAGCAGGTGTCGTAGTTGTTTATACACTATTCGGCGGTTTCCTTGCTGTTAGTCTGACTGACTTTGTTCAAGGTGTCATCATGTTCCTCGCGCTTGTCCTGGTACCTGTAGTTGCTTTCACAGAACTTGGAGGACCAACAAACGTCATGAATACAGTAAGTGCAATCGATCCTACCATGATGGATCTTTTCAAGGGAACGACCTTCCTTGGAATCATTTCACTATTGGCATGGGGTCTGGGTTACTTCGGCCAGCCACATATCATTGTTCGATTTATGGCAATAAGTTCTGTCGAAGAGCTTAAGCCAGCGCGCAGAATTGCCATGGGCTGGATGATCATATCCATAATTGGGGCTTTGGCTGTCGGTCTTGTCGGGATTGCTTATGTCCAAGTGAACAATATCGCGCTTGATAATCCGGAAACAGTATTCATCATGTTTGCAAATATCCTGTTCAACCCCTATATCACAGGTTTCCTTCTCGCCGCGATATTAGCTGCAATCATGAGCACGATTTCGTCACAGCTGCTTGTCACATCCAGTGCGTTGACTGAGGACTTTTACAAAGCGTTCTTCCGCCGCGAAGCAAGTGACAAAGAGTTAGTCTTTGTTGGCCGTGCTGCCGTTTTGCTTGTCGCATTAATCGGCATCGCACTTTCTTATACTCCAAATGATACAATTCTATCATTGGTTGGTAACGCATGGGCCGGTTTCGGTGCTGCATTCGGACCCGTCATGATCCTTAGTCTGTATTGGAAAAACATGAACCGTTGGGGTGCGCTTTCCGGAATCATTGTCGGTGCGCTCACCGTCATTATCTGGATCAGCATCGATGGACTATCTGAGTTCATGTATGAAATGATCCCAGGATTCTTCCTGAGTCTAGTTGCTGTAATTGTTGTAAGTAAAATTACGACAGGACCAGGCAAAGCAGTTAAGGAAGAGTTTAAAGAAATGGAAAACATTATGTCTGAGTAATATAAAAGAAATGGGCTGCCAGAGATTGCTGGCAGCCTTTACTAGAAGCTCAAACAGAGGGAATCCACATAAAAGGTCATATAGAAAAATTCATAAGCCTTAAAAAAGTTCCCCCTGTAAAAGGTAAAATAATTAGCTTTTTAATAGTATGGATAATATTGTTATAGTGGAGAACACTATCCTTTGTAAAATATCAGAGGTCATGAGTGCCTCTTTTTAAAAAGGAGTGATTCTTATCATGAAGAAGTTTGCGGTGGTTATGTTTGCATTGGTGCTCGTCTTGTCATTGGGAAATCCTAGCTTTGCAGCGGGGAATCCAGGGAACAAAAAGGATATTGTTGATACGGCAGTAGCAGCAGGGAACTTTAAGATTCTCGCAGCTGCCCTTGAGAAGGCTGGCCTTGTTGAAACGTTGAAAGGTGAAGGTCCGTTCACGGTATTCGCGCCAACTGATGAAGCTTTCAATAAACTATTGAAGGACCTGGGGATTACGGCAGATGAGTTACTGGCAAGACAGGATCTTAAGGATATCCTGCTTTACCATGTACTGCCTGGTAAGGTGATGTCCAGCGACCTTAAGGAAGGAATGCAGGCACAGACACTTGCTAAGAAAAATATTACGATCTCACTTGAGCCTGTTCAAGTAAACGATGCCAATGTCGTAACGGCAGACGTTGAGGCGTCCAATGGCGTCATCCATGTGATTGACAAAGTATTGCTTCCAAAATAATTTTTTGAAGGACTGAATCCCTTGTGTATTCAGTCCTTTTGATTCTTAGCAAAGATCCAAGATGTTCACCTCCATAGACATTCAATCTGAAAAACGGTATAATTAATTCGGTTTTCGAAATATATCCTTACATCTTAGAAGGTGAATATATGCAGAAAGAAAAATTGTGGACGAGAGATTTTATCTCGATTTCGCTTGTGAATTTTGTGGTTATGTTGTCTATGTATCTGCTGATCGTGACAATGGCCTCGTATGCGACAGATACATATGGTGCCTCAGGCAGCATGGCAGGATTAGCCTCGAGCATTTTTATTATTGGGGTTCTTTTTGCTAGATTATATGGGGGCAAAGAGATTGCGAGGATTGGCAGCAAGAAGATGCTGGTTGGAGGAATACTGTTTTTTGTTCTTATTACTGCTCTTTATCTAATTCCTTCTAATATTTATGTACTGCTGATCATCCGTTTCCTGCATGGTATTGGAATCGGATTTGCGTCGACAGCGACTGGTACGATTGTGGCACAGGTGGTTCCTGCCAGCAGAAAAGGGGAAGGGATCAGTTACTTTAGCCTGAGTGTTATTTTATCGACAGCAATAGGTCCATTGATTGGGCTGGCAATGATCAATGAGTTTGGATATTTGAGCATGTTTATATTTTCGCTGGTCGTTGGTGCAGCGTGTCTGCCGCTTGCTCTTACCATTAAAGAACCGGTTGTGGACTTTAAGGGAGACGAGACCAAAAGCAGGGGGTTCAGCCTGGGGAATTATTTCGAGCCAAATGCTCTGCCGGTATCGATTGTCATGTTTGTCATCGCGCTGGCCTATTCAGTAATACTGTCATTTATCGCCTCATTTGCGAAGGAGGCTGATTTGACAGAAGCGGGGAGCATGTATTTCTTTGTATACGCGCTGGCCGTTTTATTTTCCCGGCCATTCACGGGCAAGCTGATGGATGCAAGAGGTGCTAACAGCGTGGCTTATCCGTCATTGATTGCTTTTGCCGTTGGAATGTATTTACTAAGCCAGGCTAGTTCCGGATTTTCATTCCTTGCAGGTGCAGCGCTTATCGGGTTGGGATACGGAAACTTTCAATCGATAGCTCAGACAGTCGCAATCAAGATGACCCCGCCGCACCGCATGGGCCTTGCAACCTCCACCTTTTTCATCATGATGGATATGGGCATAGGTGTTGGGCCATTCCTGCTCGGTTTCATGATCCCGGATTTCGGATATAGCGGCTTATATCTAGCGATGGTTCCGCTTATCCTCTTTGGCATCATAATTTACTACGTTCTCCATGGTAAAAAAGAAAAAAACCTTACTCAGAATGCATAAAGAAACCTCGCCTAACATTGGCGAGGTTTTTTATTACATAGGAGCATAGTTAGTATTATTTTCAACGTCAGTCTTCTCTGCCAATTCTTCCATTTCCATATGTGTCTGCGGGAAACCATTGGCCTGCCATTCCGCACGCATCGCAGAGTCAAGCTGGGTCAGTCCTCTTTCAGCAGGGTCAAGGCCGGCATCAACACTTTCCATTTGGTCAATCTTCTCGCTGTTCCTCATGTCAGTATCTTCAAGAAAACGAATCGCATCCCTCTGGCTCTTTCGATAAGCGGCAGTCAGCAGCACTGCACCGCCTGCCGAGAGTAAAGAAGCCATAACAAAATTTTTGGTCGATTTTTTCATCGTCGTTTCACTCCCTTTGAAAATAACTCCTCTTGAAAACCTATATTCCCGTTTTATGTGACTTTAAAGAGTCCAGTTATTTACAGTTTTGTTGCAGGATGGAATGAGTTTTCAGGCATTTACCTAAAAATGCTTGAGCTGTACTGGATTGGGGGCTTTTAAGCAGGAATGTGACACTTATATGGATGAGAAGTATAAGATAAGGGTGCAATTAGATGGAACGGCAACCTTATGTGGCTGAGAAATCGGAGATAAGGGTGCAATTAGAGGGGAACGGGGCCCTTATGTGATGGGAAAGTCAAAGATAAGGGTGCGATTAGAGAGGAACCGGGTTCTTATGTGACTGGACTGGCAAGCATAAGGGTGCAATTAGAGAGGAACGGGGTTCTTATGTGACTGGACTGGCAAGCATAAGGGTGCAATTAGAGAGGAACGGGGCCCTTATGTGGCGGGAAAGTCAGAGATAAGGGTGCGATTAGGGTGAAACGGGGTTCTTATGTGGCGGGAAAGTCAGAGATAAGGGTGCGATTAGAGAGGAACGGGATCCTTATGTGGCTAAGAAATCGGAGATAAGGGTGCAATTAGAGAGGAACGGGGCCCTTATGTGATGGGAAAGTCAAAGATAAGGGTGCGATTTTAGAGGAACGGGGTTCTTATGTGACTGGACTGGCAAGCATAAGGGTGCAATTAGAGAGGAACGGGGTTCTTATGTGATGGGAAAGTCAAAGATAAGGGTGCAATTAGAGAGGAACGGGGTTCTTATGTGGCGGGAAAGTCAGAGATAAGGGTGCGATTAGGGTGAAACGGGGTTCTTATGTGGCGGGAAAGTCAGAGATAAGGGTGCGATTAGAGAGGAACGGGGTTCTTATGTGACTGGACTGGCAAGCATAAGGGTGCAATTAGAGAGGAACGGGGTTCTTATGTGATGGGAAGTCAGAGATAAGGGTGCAATTAGAGAGGAACGGGATCCTTATGGGACTGGACTGGCAAGCATAAGGGTGCAAATATAGGTGAACAGGGCTATTATAGGGTTTCAAAAGACAAGCATTACTTCCATTTGGATTTGGATACTAGCGGCAACTAAAAGCGAAGGGCTGTCATATTTTGTTCAAAACATTTCAACAGAATTGTGAATTGATTCACATAAACCCCTATTTTCGAGATATGTTTGATATCTTATAAGTGTACTAATACTAATTAACTTATTGGAGTGAGGAACATGTTTGCAAAATGGTTAAGAGAAAACAATGTTGCTGCTGGTATATTGACTGTCATTAGGGTATGGCTTGGATACAACTGGATGACCGCTGGATGGGGTAAATTGACTGGCCCTGGATTCGATGCTTCCGGCTTTTTGAAAGGTGCCGTCGCGAATCCGGTAAAAGGTCCAGATGGACATATGGTATACGGCTGGTACGTAAACTTCCTTGAAAGCTTCGCGATCCCGAATGTAGATATTTTCAACTTCATCGTTCCGCTAGGGGAATTCCTTGTTGGACTTGGATTGCTTCTAGGAACACTGACAACTGCCGCAATGTTTTTCGGACTTGTGATGAACTTCAGTTTCTTCCTTGCAGGAACAGTATCTCATAACCCAACAGACATCTTCTTCGGATTCATCATCCTGTTTGCAGGCTTCAACGCAGGCAAATACGGCTTGGACCGCTGGGTTGTACCATTCATTCGCAAGACAGTATTGAAACGCGGTGAAGACGGAGTTCGGAACGTCGCTTAAGCTTAGTTAACTCTCCCCCTTAAAAATAAATGCTGCTGCCGGGAATTCCCGGCAGTTATTTTTATATTGGTGAAAATAAATCCTCCAGAACATCCCAGTTTTCTGCTATCCACACATTTTCTTCACGGAACCTTTTGAGGGGAATGGAGTCTCCCGGCTTCTCAACCCTGATCCATTCAGCTTCTTTCCACCAGTTGATCTTTATAGAACGAACTAGTTTTTCTAGCGACAAAGGTTTGAATTCTCGATAACCCATGACAAATGCTGACACGCACTCAAGACGTATTTGATTTTCATGAATACAACAGGACAATATCGGCCTGGAAATGTCGAAGTCCGTATAAACAACATTCATTCTGTCAAAATCGAGAATCGAGGAGACCTCATTAGCGTAGAAAAGAATATTATCCGTAAACAAGTCCCAATGCGCCCAGCCTTTTTCACATTGCGCAAATAAATCGGTATCGTTTTCTTCTAGAATTCTTCTTTGAGCCTCTAAAATTTTTAGGGTTGAACTGCAATCAAGAGTTATTGCCTCATCCCATCTCTCCTTCCAGTTTTCCAACATTTTTATTTTAGGTTGCAGGTCCCAGTGGAGGGGTTCCCTGGCTATATTTCTATCAAGGAGCACATGCATCCTTCCAATCGTCTTCCCAAGGCTGTACATTTGTGAAGAATTGGCACTGCCAGGCGGGAGGGTGAATCCCTTATTAAGCCCCATAATGACAAAATGTTCACCGTTCTCACTATTGAAGATAAACTTACCTTCATGTGAAAAAAGTTCAGGACAGGGCAATCCTTCCTGAAACAATCTGTTTTGAATCTGGAGTGCTTTTTCCAGACCGGCTAACCTATTCACGGGATAACGATGCTTGTTATATTGCTTTACAAACAAATCTCCGGCATCGGTTTTGATCTGCCATTTTAAGTTCTTGTATCCTAAATGAATTTGAACCCAGTCATGGATTTCAATGCCAAATAAACGTGAGACCGTTTCGAATATTTCCTCTCTTATTTCAGTGTCAACGATCATCTTGATCTCCTTGTTATGGAATTTCTATGGAAATCAATATTCTAGATAACATGGAGGAAATCCTGTTTGCCATGAAAAACAAAAAAAGCATAGGAATCGAATCCTATGCCCTGAACTGTTATCTTCCGAAGAAATCGCCCATTGTACCGCGGAAATCATCGAAAAGGCCATCCCTGTTTCCGTTTGTGCGGAGATCGTCCGCGAATGTTCCCATTCTGTTATAGGCGTTACGATCAACAGAGACGTATACATTGTCGACACCTTTATTCGCCTGACGGACTCTTTGTTCAATCTGCTGTTCTAACGAAGTTAAGTTATCACCGTTATTGCCTGCAGTACCATTCATACCATTGTTGTTGTCATTACCTAAAGTATTGGCACCATTCCCATTGCCAGCATTCTGGCGGTTTCCTTTTCCAGCATCGCCCTGGCCGTCAATAATGCCATCATTTCCGGCGCGATTGTCATCGTTGTCAACGCGGCCATTGTCAGCAAAGGTCCTGCCATTGCCATCCAATGCACCATTGATTTGTGCATTTCCGTTGTTGTCCATGTTATTGTCCGCAAGTCTTACAGCTACGTACGCATCATTGCCCGAGATGATGACCCGAGCATCGTCTACTTCTGGCATCTGTTCGACTTGACGTTCTGCGCGATCAGCGAGCTGAAGTCTGTTACCCTCAGTTGCTGGTCCTCTTCTGACCTGGGAGATTTCTGCCTTCTGGTTACGATTATCATCCGCGGCATTGTTATTCGCTCCGCATCCTGCCAATCCTAATGTAAAAACAGCACAGCCTGCGATAATAATTGATTTATTCATTCTGCTCACTCCTTGTTGGTGTACTTGTCCTTATGATGTCTAGAATTTCGAGTGATATGCAGGAGAGGAAGGATTTTTTTAAAAAAACTTCCTAGTTTTGACTATGTCACCATTCGTTCAAAACATTTCAACAGAATTGTGAATTGAATCACAAATAACCCTATTTTCAAGATAAATTTGATATCTTATAAGTGTACTAATACTAATTAACTTATTGGAGTGAGGAACATGTTTGCAAAATGGTTAAGGGAAAACAATGTTGCTGCTGGTATATTGACTGTCATTAGGGTATGGCTTGGATACAACTGGATGACTGCTGGATGGGGTAAATTGACTGGCCCTGGATTCGATGCTTCCGGCTTTTTGAAAGGTGCCGTCGCGAATCCGGTAAAAGGTCCAGATGGACATATGGTATACGGCTGGTACGTAAGCTTCCTTGAAAGCTTCGCGATCCCGAATGTAGATATTTTCAACTTCATCGTTCCGCTAGGGGAATTCCTTGTTGGACTTGGATTGCTGCTTGGAACACTGACAACTGCTGCAATGTTCTTCGGACTTGTGATGAACTTCAGTTTCTTCCTTGCAGGAACAGTATCTCATAATCCAACAGACATCTTCTTTGGCTTCATCATCCTGTTTGCTGGATTTAACGCAGGCAAATACGGCCTGGACCGCTGGGTTGTACCATTCATCCGCAAAACAGTTTTCAAACGCGGTGACGAAGGCGTTCGGAACGTCGCTTAACCTTAGAAAAATCCCCCTTTCATATAAAATGGCTGTCAGCAATGCTGGCAGCTGTTTTTTTATCCCCGAAAACCGCGAATCCTTCATAATCGAGTGAAATGAGTCCCAGTTTTATACCTTCTCAATATCAGTGGCCGAGTATTACGTTTTTCGCTTCAGAAAGAGGAGTGAACATACAATCAAGCGAATAAAATATACGATCAGATTGATTTTATCGAGAATTAAAGGGGTGTCATGCATGAAAAGAATCGAGAAACCTTGGATAAAGTTGAAGGAAACGATTGATGCGGAGGATTATGAACTAATCGGACAACTACAAGAGCGATGCAAAGAACATGACCAAACTGCATTGAAGCTAGAGCTTGATTATAAACTAGCTGTTAATGGGAATGAGCAGGGTGTTCAGGAAGTGAATGAATTTATGTACTTCGATGGGCAGCAGTTGATTGGCTATGCTGGGATTTGTGGTTTCGGAGGCCCGCTGGAAGTGAATGGCCTGGTTGATCCGGATTATCGGCGCCAGGGTGTCTTCACCAAGTTGTTTGAGCTGGTGGTCGCTGAATGGAAACGACGGAATTCAGGGAGCATGCTGCTTCTAAGTGACCGCCTGTCTGGAGCAGGACAGAACTTCATTGCTGGAACAGGAGCGGTATACAAGCATTCTGAATTTGAGATGTTTTTGAAAAAAGATGCTCCACCTGCAGCTCCTGACCAGCTTGCTGGCATTACATTCAGGAAAGCGGCTAATGCGGATGCGAAGGAAATTGCCAGGCAGAATGCGATTTATTTTAACGAAGAGGTTAGTGAGGAAGCCGAGGATATGATTTTGCCCGAGGAAGAGGAGAAGCGCGGGATGACTTCATACCTTGTGGAAAAAGACGGGCAAATCATCGGGAAAGTGAATCTGCAGCTGACCACAAAGCTGGGGGCTATTTTTGGCCTTGGAGTACTGCCGGAGCACCGCCGGAAAGGGTATGGGCGAGCGCTTCTATTGCTGGCCATCGAAAAACTTAGAGAAGAAAACGCGAAAGATATCATGCTTCAGGTTGCAGCTGAGAATTCAAATGCGCTTAACCTATATAAATCCTGCGGCTTTGAAGAAACGTCCACGATGGATTATTTTGAGTTGAAATAGGAGAGCATCCGCCTTGTGGGTGCTTCTTCTTGTGTTCATAGCAAATTTTTAAAGATAGAGGAAAGTATGCGAGTAGAAAAGAAGAGCACTAATGCTTAGAATATGAAAATTTTTGAAAAATAAATTATTGACAGCGAAGCTGATTGTATGATAAATTTATCTCGAATTAAAAATAATTAGTATCGAGATTTTATTTTTTTAGTGTCATATCTCGATTTCGAGATAATAAAAAATTGGGGGAATTAAAAATGGCTAAATTTGCAGTAGACCAGGCGCACTCAGCAGTAGGGTTTGAAGTAAAACACATGATGGTATCAAAGGTGAAAGGTCAGTTTAACTCTTATACAGCAGACGTGGAAGCAGCGGACCTGACAGATCTAACAACAGCTACTATCGCTTTCAAGCTCGACACTGCTAGCATTGATACACGCAATGAAGACCGCGAGAACCACTTGAAATCAGCCGACTTCTTTGATGTTGAGCAATATCCGACAATCGATTTCAAATCTACAAGCATCACTCGTGATGGCGATGATTACAAAGTAACTGGTGACTTAACAATCAAGGGTGTAACAAAGCCGGTAACATTTGATGTGGAATTCGGCGGCAAAGGAACAAATCCTTGGGGCGTAGAAGTTTACGGTTTCGAAGCTGAAGCAAAAATCAACCGCGAAGATTTCGGTCTTACTTGGAATGCAGCTCTAGAAACTGGCGGCGTTCTAGTTGGAAAAGACATCAAAATCAAAGTTGAACTAGAAGTAAACCCAGCAGCATAAATCAGTTTTTTAAAACCGTTCAGAGAGCTATTTCTTTGGGCGGTTTTTTTGTGTGTGGTAACTTAGGAAAAGGTTCATGAGAAAGAAGAAAAGCTGTCAGAGGTTTGAAGGCAAAGGGAGAAAAGCTGTCAGAAGTAAGGTGAACTTTGGACAGGTTTGGAGGCAATCGGAGAAAAGCTGTCAGAAGTAAGTGCAACTTTGGACAGGTTCAGGGGCAAAGGAAGGAAAGCTGTCAGAAGTAAGGTGAACTTTGGACAGGTTTGGAGGCAATCGGAGAAAAGCTGTCAGAAGTAAGGTGAACTTTGGACAGGTTTGGGGGCAAAGGGAGAAAAGCTGTCAGAAGTAAGGTGAACTTTGGACAGGTTTGGAGGCAAACGGAGAAAAGCTGTCAGAAGTAAGGTGAACTTTGGACAGGTTTGGAGGCAAAGGGAGAAAAGCTGTCAGAAGTAAGGTGAACTTTGGACAGGTTTGGGGGCAAAGGGAGAAAAGCTGTCAGAAGTAAGAGCAACTTTGGACAGGTTTGGAGGCAAACGGAGAAAAGCTGTCAGAAGTAAGAGCAACTTTGGACAGGTTTGGAGGCAATCGGAGAAAAGCTGTCAGAAGTAAGGTGAACTTTGGACAGGTTCAGGGGCAAAGGAAGGAAAGCTGTCAGAAGTAAGGTGAACTTTGGACAGGTTTGGGGGCAATCGGAGAAAAGCTGTCAGAAGTAAGGTGAACTTTGGACAGGTTTGGAGGCAAACGGAGAAAAGCTGTCAGAAGTAAGGTGAACTTTGGACAGGTTTGGAGGCAAACGGAGAAAAGCTGTCAGAAGTAAGAGCAACTTTGGACAGGTTTGGGGGCAAAGGGAGAAAAGCTGTCAGAAGTAAGGTGAACTTTGGACAGGTTTGGAGGCAAAGGGAGAAAAGCTGTCAGAAGTAAGGTGAACTTTGGACAGGTTTGGAGGCAAAGGGAGAAAAGCTGTCAGAAGTAAGGTGAACTTTGGACAGGTTCAGGGACAAAGGAAGAAAGGCTGTCCGAAAAAACTTTATCTTCGGACAGGTTCCAGAGAGAAATGCAAAAAATACTCAGAACCACGATTGTGATACCCAAAACAGTCGCTTTCTCTCACTCCAAAAAAGAAATTCACCTTGTTTAAATTCGGAAGATTCGGTATTTTAGTGATTAAGGGAGGGCGGTGGCTGCTATGAATCGTCTGTTATGGACTTTATCGATTGCTCAATTTCTGGCGATGCAGGTGTGGTTTAATTTTTCTGCGGTGATGCCTGTTGTGGAGGAGGAGTGGGAATTGTCCTCGACGCAATCGGGGGTGATTGTTGCTTTTTTTCATATTGGATATGTGGCGGCGGTGTTTTTTTACAGCTTTTTAAGTGATCGTTATAATCCAAAATATTCGTTTATGTATGGAGCGCTGATCGCTGGGGTGTCGGGTGTTCTTTTTAGTGTTTTAGCGCAGGGGTTTTGGTCTGCTTTATTGTTGAGATTTATTTCAGGAATCGGGATTGCGGGGATTTATGTTCCGGGAATGAAGATTGTTGCACAGACTTCGAGCGATCGGGCACGTGGGGCGGCTATGGGATTGTTTGTTGGCTCGCTTGTGGTGGGCTCGGGATTTTCCCTGCTGGTTTCGGGCTTGTTCATTAATCTGGTGGGCTGGAAGGGTGTCATTTTCATTACTTCGTGTTCTGCCATCCTGGCGGCTGCCTTGATTTATTTTTCAAGGATTCCAGAAAATATACATATACATAGCCAGCGTTTAAGTATGGCTCTGTTAAAACGGGTCCTCACAAAGAGGAACCTGCTGGTGAATGTCAGCTATACCGGGCATTGCTGGGAGCTTTACGCGATGTGGGCATGGATTGGCCCTTTTATGGTGTATTACTTCGAGAGTCATAGCGTCTCGAATTCGATATCAGTTGGTAATTTTATCGGAGCGTTTGTGGTGATGATTGGCGGGATTGCCAGCTTCATAGGCGGGAGGATGTCGGATTCGTTCGGCCGGCTAAAATCCATCAAGCTATTTATTTACATCAGTATTGCCTGTTCGCTGTCGATAGGCTGGCTTGCTGAAGCGAGTTTCTGGATTTTGCTTCCGCTTGTTTTCGTATATGGATTTACGATCATTGCAGATTCACCTATTTATAATACGATGATTACGGAAATATCGGATCCGGAAATAACCGGTATTGCCTTGGGGATTCAATCTGTAATGGGTTTTAGCGCAACAATCTTTTCGCCGATGATTTTTGGTATCCTGCTCGATTATTTTAATTGGGGAATTGCCTTTACCGCAATTGGTGTGATGACAATCATAACCCCTGTTTGCATTACGCTTTTAAGGAAGAAATTAAGCGGGGATGTCGAGGTTAGGGTAAGTTGACTTTGATGTACTTTACCTCGGGGTTTTGGTATAATTTTACCAAAATAATCTAAGGCAAGAGGTACATAAATTGACTAAATCGAAAGTGCAGTTTTGGCTGATTCAAATTTTGCTTATTTTGACAATCATTTATGTTTCAACAAAGATTTCCTTTATGTTTCAACCGATCGGGATATTTATTTCTACGATATTCTTTCCGATTCTGATCACTGGTTTCCTCTATTTCCTGCTGAATCCGGTGGTGAATTTTCTCGAGCGCAAAAAGCTTCCGCGGCCGATTGCGATTTTAATCATTTATGTGGTCTTCGGGGGACTTCTGGTTCTGGCCATTGGGAATCTGGTTCCAGCGGTTTCCAAGCAGGCAACTGAGCTTGCTAATGACCTTCCTGAATTTGCGAACAAGACGACTGACTATTTTTATGATGTGGTCCGGTCATCTGAGTTTAAAAGTTTCAGGAATGAGCAGCGCGAAATGATTGATACAGTGCAGGATCGTTTGATTGAGTATGCCAATACTTTGCCAAACAAGCTGACGAATGGACTGAAGGGTTTCCTGGGGATCGTCACCAATATCGCAATCATCCTTGTGACGGTGCCGTTTTTATTATTTTACATGTTCAAGGATGGTCACCGGTTCCCGGAAGCTGTGTCAAAGTTCATCCCGAAGGATTATCGGGATGAAGGGCTTAAAATCCTGAAGGAAACAGGCGAAACCCTGTCTGCTTATATCCAGGGGCAGGTCACGGTCGCTTTGGCGGTTGGGACGCTGGCTTTTATCGGCTATCTATTCATTGATTTGCGCTATGCGCTGATCATGGCGCTGATCGTTGCTTTTACCAACATCATCCCGTATGTTGGGCCGATTATCGGCGGAGCTCCGGCAGTATTGGTCGGTTTCTTTGATTCTCCGACAAAGGCGCTGCTGGTTGTGGTGGTTATCCTTATTGCTCAGCAAATTGAAGGGAACCTGCTTTCTCCGCTAATCCTTGGTAAAACGCTGGATACTCATCCGGCAACAATCATCATTATTTTATTGGCTGCCGGAAACCTGGCCGGTGTGCTTGGAATGGTGCTGGCCGTGCCGACATATGCTGTCATAAAAACAATCATATTGAATCTCGTCAAATTTTTACGGGCGAGAAAAAGGGCAAGTATATCCGTAGACGTGAATTGATGCTTTTTCATTGGGCGATAGAGCTGTATTTTGGCTTCTATCGCTTTTTTTACAGACAGGGGGGGCGTTATGTCAGAGGAAAATAGGGAGAGGTTGAAATCAAAGGAGCAGCAGAAAAATCCTGGTGCCGCACTAAATAACGCATGGGCCCGGGCAATTACAGGCAGTCCTGGAAATGGCTGTTTAGTGAATGTGATTTCGGTCCTGATTGTTTTGGGAATTGTCCTTATAATAAGAGCTTGTTCACAGTAGAGAAAAGGGGGATTCATTTTGAGAGCCTTGGTCAGTTTTATTCTATTGATTATTGGAAGTCTCCTCATTGGCATCACAATTGATGATTCATTAATCGGAAACAGCGTCATAAAAGCAATCGCAGCTCTTTGTATGATCGGTTTTTTTAAAATGGTGCCGCGGAAGAAAGATAGCTTATCCTGAAAGGCTGGGAAATGAATGAGGTTCAAATTATTGCTTGTTTTCTTATTTGTCTTGTCTGGCTGTGTTTCTTCACCACCAGAGGATTTTGTTTTCTCTTATGAAAGGAATTCGATTGAAGATGAACATCTGGATGACATTCAAAGCTGGCTGCAAAAACCTGATCAAACCAGGACAAGGACAATAGAGTTCAATGATGAGACCAAGGGCCATCATTTCTTGTACGCTCATTCGGCTGTGTTCAGTGAAGTTGAAGTGAAACAAAAGGATGACGCCATTATCCTGATGTTTACAAACAAGAAAACAGAACACAAAGGGCCGGACGCATTGGTTAAAATCAAATTTAACCCTAAGAAAATTAAAAGCTTTGTTTTGAATTCCGAGTAAGGGGGAAGGCATGAAGAAACTGTTAAGGTTTTTACTAATAGTAGTGATTTTGGCTGCAGTGGCTATGATGAAACCAGAGGAAGAGGATTTTGCGGAGTGGATGGAGGATACTTACGAAATAAAGTGTCTTGATGAGATTTGCGACACCTTCCAAGTAGAAACAGACGGCGAAGCAGTCACAATGCAAATGGTGCATGGCGGCTATTCACCCGGCATCTTTGTGGCACAGATGCATAAAACCTACAAGAGTAATGAGGATCCTTCCTATTTTTTAGAGTTGGAAGTATCGGGATTCCTGGGAAATAGAACGATTGAAGAAGAAACGGTGAAGAAAATAGCTAAAAGGTAGAGTGATGCTTTCTTAATTGGGAAGCGTTTTTTTGTGGTAGATATGTAAGGTTTACTTGACATTAAATGGAGTGAAAAGTAAATTAAATGTAATGTTAACCTGACATGAAGAGAGGTGCTCACTTTGAAAAATAAAGTCAAACAACTAAGGGAACAGGTAGGTTGGACACAGGCACAGCTGGGCCAGAAGGTAAATGTATCACGCCAGGCCATCAATGCTATTGAAAAAGAAAAATTTGATCCATCGATCTGGCTTGCCTATGACTTAGCGAAACTTTTCAATATGAGTATTGAGGAATTATTCGAATTCGAGGAGAGTGTGAGAAAATGAGGATTTTAAAACAGCCTTTGGTCAATATATTTTTTATTGGTTTTATGTCAGCCGTCTATGCATTTATTTTTATTTTCACCGCAAGTCATGTCGAATTTATAGAATTGCTTTCTCACAGTAAAACCCTAGAATCCGCATTTTGGAACGGTTGGTCCGATTTTATTAAGTCTGGGAATATGAGATACATTGGCTACTTAATCATTGGTTTAGCAATTTTGATTGTACTTATTATCATTATAAAAAGGACGAAGGAATACGACGAATATCAGGTGAGTATTTTAGCCAAAAGTCTGATGCTGGCAGGAATCTTATCGATACTGATGATTCCCTTTTTGATGATCATGCTCTTAAGCGATCCGAATTACAGCGTAGAAACAATATTTTTATTTGCAGCTCTGCAGTGGTTCAGTGTCTTGGTTTCATATTTGGTGTCTGTTTTTAAGGTTTAGGATGTAAAGTGTTTAGTTTTGAAAAACCCTAATTATCCTTACTAATTTTTTCAGTATTTCGCTCCTAATTATCCTTGAATAATTGTACACAATAAGGAAGGATTTCTCGGAAAGAGAGGATCTTTTTTCAATTGTAAGTAGATTTTTAACTGTGGGGGTCTGTGTGTAATGAGTGAGAAGAAAGAGGATCTTAAACAGCAGCTGAGTGTGCTTACGGCTCGCAGGGATCGGATGCAGAAGAATCTTTATGAGGTTGAGAAAGAAATCTCTGAAATTAACAGTAAACTGGCTAAGCTGAAATAGTGAAAATGGACATGAAGTAAAGGGGGAGCTGCCGTAAAAGGTGGCTCCTTTTCATTTGCGAGGTTCGAAGTGTGTACTTGTCTATGCCAATTTTCAAACAGTGAATAAACTATGGAGAGCATTTTTTTACAAAGGAGGAAGAAGCAAATGGATAGGGAGATAACGAACCAGACTTATTCCAACCGTGTGTTGAGGGCGGAATTCGATGAAAACTGGAAGACGACGATTACGGAAACTGGGTATGTTAAATATATCGCGCTGAGAAACAAGGCTTCAGTCGAGCTGATCCTTTCTGATGGTTCAAAAAGACTGGCGCTTTTCCCGAAAAATGGTTACATCCTTGTAGGGGGCGGAGGAACGAGCCACTTCAGTAAGCCGCATGTAACGATAGAACGATAGAGGTCTGGGCAGGGTTTTCGAACTTCCCGCACATCTCAGCAAATTTAAGTGAATGAAAAAATGTCCACCCACATACGGAAGGACATTTGATCGTTAGTTATCACCTGCGAGTTCTTTTCGATTTGGCGCAAGTGGGGGTTGTTCCAGCCATTTGTGCTTTTTCATGATATCAAACCACTTTTTTGTCACCAAAATATTTTTCAAAATGATGCTTTCGTACGTTGTAACTAAATCCGACCGCATGGCAGATGCCAATCCTGTTCCGTAGTAGACTTGCGAGGCTTGGAACAGGAATCCTGTGTGATACATCATGAGCTTGTCCGAAAATGGGGAATCAGTGGAAGTTGTCACTTCTGTTTCCCATGAACGGGGAACTGGCAAATTATCATGGTGCATAATGCTGGTAAACTTTTGGATGTGTTGGTCCGCCGTTTTCTCAGATTCCACTAGAAACTTTCTGACTTCCTTTGATTGAGCCACTTGGCTAAAGGCAATCGAAATTGTTTTGGCCATAATATTTTTCTTGATGTTGAAAGAAATGCTGATCACTTCCGTAGCGGATAAATATCTTCCGTTTCCGAAGATTCCATCGGTAAAATCTTCACTCTCGATAAAGCTAGGGTTTTTATCAGGATAGAATAAGGGATCTCTCTGAAAATTGCCTTTTTCAAGCAATAGTTCAATTGTCTGGGTATACATTTTCTTGGCATCATTATCACACGAATCATAGAAATCCCGTAAATCTTTTCTGACGGATACGCTTAGTGCTGTGATGTGCCCGATCAATCCGTGCAATGTCATGATATGTAAATAATTCAAGCAGAAAATGTCGGAGAACAGCCTGGCAGCCCCGATATTGATATCATTTTCACCAAATCCAATTGGAACAGGAAAACCTTCATTCTCGATGAATTTAGCGAGCTGATTCTTTTGGCGGGCGAATGTACTAATCGCGTCCTCAAAGATGGCTTTTATTGCCCCGTCTTCAATGATGGTAACCATATATCTGTTTACTGCATCGATCATTGTCCCGTTTACATATTCACCCCACAAGGAACCTATCTCAGACGAAGTAAGCCGTACGTTGTCCTTATCCATATTCTCACCTCGAAAGTATTATCCCCTCTCATGGAAAAAATATGATATCCCAAATTCAAATATTAGAACTGCATAGAGGATGTTTTAAAAATTACAAATTTAAGAATTTTAACTATTATTTGTCATAAATTTCTATATAATAAATTTAGACATAAGCACTATTTTTATAGGAAAAAGAGGAGGAGAGCAACTAATGCCTAATGAAAATGAGATTTTATTGGATAAAGGCGAGCAAAGTAAGCCGAAGGTGAGAGTCGAAAGGAAAGAAGGAGAGCCTACTTCAGCGTTTAAAGGGGCTTCCTGGGCAGCGCTGTTAGTGGGGATTTCCGCTTATTTAATCGGACTGTTCAATGCAGCCATGCAGCTGAATGAAAAAGGCTATTATTTTGCTGTTTTGATCTTTGGACTTTACGCATCCGTGTCATTGCAAAAAGCGGTCCGGGACAAGGAAGAGGGAGTACCTGTTACCGGCATTTATTACGGCATCAGCTGGTTTGCGCTGGTCGTATCCGTTTCATTGATGGCCATCGGCTTGTATAATGCAGGCAGCATTGTTCTAAGCGAAAAAGGGTTCTATGGCATGTCATTTGTTCTTAGCCTTTTTGCAGCGATAACGGTTCAGAAGAATATCAGGGACACACAAAGGGCAAGGGAGAGAGACTGATTCAGGAGGGGCATTGTGAAGAAGAGAATTGATGAATACCAAATCCATGAAAACCATTTCGAGCAAATTCTTGAGCAAGTAAAAAACGACCCTTATGCACAGTCATTAGGTATTCAGTTAACGAAATTTGAGGCAGGCTTTGCTGAAGCGGTGCTGGATGTGCAAGATCATATGGTGAATGCACACGGAACCGTCCATGGTGCGGTAATCTATGCTCTGGCTGATCACGCTTTTTCGGTAGCATGCAATGCCTATGGGAAAACTTCGGTGGGCTTATCAACCACCATCCAGTTTATTGAAGCAGTGAAACCGGGAGAGAAAATCGTGGCAAGGGCGACAGAAACAAGGCGGAACTTCCGGACAGGATTTTACAGAATCGAAATTTTTCATGAAAATAACACCGTCGCCACAATGGAGGCTGTTTCTTACCGGAAGGACCATTATTTTGTTCAACTTGAAGATCAGGAGTAAGCTTTCGAAAGCTGTCATAGTGGCAGCTTTTTTTATTATTGGGAGGTTGCAATGAATCGTGACAGGTCTGATGGAGGAAGAAGAAAAGCTGCCAAGAAAAGCTAGGGATCATGGCAGGTCTGATGGAGGAAGGTGAAAAGCTGTCAAGAAAAGCTAGGGATCATGGCAGTTCTGATGGAGGAAGGAGAAAAGCTGTCAAGAAAAGCTCGGGATTCATGGCAGGTCTGTTGGAGGAAGGTGAAAAGCTGTCAAGAAAAGTTCGGGATTCATGGCAGGTCTGATGGTGAAAGGAGAAAAGCTGTCAAGAAAAGCATGGAATCATGACAGGTCTGATGGTAAATGAGGAAAAGCTGGTCACAAAGGCTTGCAGATTCAGCCAGGCTCCTTGAAGAAAACAAAGGCTGACAAAATAACAGCACTCATTGTATTTTCACGCCCCTATTGTATAATTATTTCGAATGGCAAAATAGTTATTTATTCATCAAGGCTTCATGGCCTTTTTTTATTGGGAAAAAGCAAAATGAAAAGGAGGTTGGATTAATGAATCATTCTACGATTATTCATTTCAACAATGTAACGAAGCAATACGATAACGACCCGCCTGTTTTGGACAGTGTGAGTTTTGAGATTGAGCGGGGGAAATTCTATACGCTCCTGGGACCGTCTGGCTGTGGAAAAACGACGATTCTTAGATTAATAGCTGGTTTCACGGAGGCGACGTCTGGTGATATCTTTTTCAATGGCACAAGGATTAATGACCTGCCTGCGAACAAGCGCCAGGTGAACACGGTTTTTCAGGATTACGCCCTATTCCCTCATTTGAATGTTTTTGAGAATGTCGCGTTCGGTTTGCGGATCAAGAAGATGAAGAATGCAGATATTGAAGCGAAGGTAAGGGAAGCTTTGCAATTCGTGAATCTTTCAGGCTATGAGACTCGTGAAATTCGTGAGATGTCAGGCGGGCAGCGCCAGCGTGTGGCGATTGCCCGGGCGATTGTCAACGAGCCGGAGGTCATTCTGCTGGATGAGCCATTGTCTGCACTTGACCTGAAGCTGCGTACTGAAATGCAGTATGAGCTTCGCGAGCTGCAGCAGCGTCTTGGCATCACGTTTATTTTTGTCACGCATGACCAGGAAGAAGCGCTGGCAATGTCGGATGAGATTTTCGTCATCAATCAGGGGAAGATCATGCAGAGCGGCAGCCCGACGGATATTTATGATGAGCCGATCAATCGATTTGTGGCTGATTTCATTGGTGAATCGAACATCGTGAAAGGCACGATGATTGAAGACAATCTCGTTGAGTTTACGGGCAGGCGCTTTGAGTGTGTCGATAAGGGCTTCAACCCGAACGAGCCGGTTGAAATCGTCATCCGACCTGAGGATCTGGAAATCACCACAGTCGGGAACGGCAAACTTCAGGTAAAGGTGGATTCACAATTATTCCGCGGCGTGCACTATGAACTGAGCTGCTACGACAATGAAGGCAATGAATGGCTTGTCCACTCCACGAAAAAGGCAGCAGTGGGAGAACAAATCGGGCTTTATTTTGATCCGGAAGCCATCCATGTCATGCGTCTTGGTGAAACGGAAGAGGAGTTTGATGCGCGTCTAGAAGCATATGAGGATGGAGAAGTGAAATGAACACGAAACTGACACGTTCATGGTACACACTGCCTTATACGCTCTGGATGGTGTTCTTCGTCATCGCGCCGATTGTGCTGGTTGTCTACTATTCATTCCTGGACATCAACGGCCAGTTTTCGCTGGCCAACTACCAGAAGTTCTTCACTCCAGTCTATTTGACGATGACGCTGAGCTCTTTCTGGTACGCATTCCTGATTACCTTTTTCTCATTTTTGGTTGCTTACCCAACGGCTTATCTTTTAACGAAAACAAAACATAAACAGCTCTGGCTATTGCTGATCATCGTTCCTTCATGGATCAATCTTTTGTTAAAAGCCTACGCATTCCTTGGGATTTTTGGGACATACGGAGTCAGCAATCAATTGTTGGAAGCAATCGGGATTGGCACGCAGCAAATTCTGTTTACTGATTTCAGTTTTATTTTCGTATCGGTTTATATTTTCATCCCATTCATGATTTTACCGATTTTCAATTCGCTGAATGAATTGAATCCGACCTTGATTGATGCGGCCAATGATTTAGGAGCATCCAAATGGACGACCTTCACGAGGGTTATTTTTCCGCTGACGATTGAAGGGGTCAAGTCAGGGGTTCAGGTGACGTTCATTCCGGCATTGTCGCTGTTCATGCTGACTCGCCTTATTGCTGGAAACCGTGTCATCACGCTCGGTACGGCGATTGAGCAGCATTTCCTCGTGACGCAGGATTGGGGAATGGGTTCGACGATTGCGGTATTTTTGATCATCATCATGTTCGCGATCATGGCTGTTACTGGTACAAGAAAGAGGGGTGTGTAGAATGGAGCGAAAAACTTCTAAGCTGGCGAATGTATTCTTAATGATCGTTTTCTTCATTTTATACGCGCCAATCTTTTTCCTCATTTTTTACTCGTTCAACAGCGGGGGGACGATGTACAATTTTGAAAGCTTCACGCTCGATTGGTACAAAGAATTGTTCAGCGATGTCCGATTGCTGATCATTGTATTGAACACGCTGGTCGTTGCCTTGCTGTCAGCGGTGATTGCAACCATCATTGGTGTCATCGGGGCATTGGCAATTCATGCGGTAAAAAAACGCTCCACACGCAATGCGCTGCTGTCCTTGAACAATGTGCTGATTGTCAGTCCGGACGTCATCATCGGGGCGTCATTCCTGATTCTGTTTACGATTTCCGGCTACAAGCTCGGATTCTATTCCGTTTTGCTCTCCCATATTGCTTTTAGCGTGCCGATTGTCGTTCTGATGGTGCTGCCGAAGCTGTCTGAAATGAGCTCTTCACTTGTTGATGCGGCAAGGGACCTTGGTGCGAACAGCTGGGATGTCCTGACAAAGGTCATCCTGCCATACCTATCGCCAGGGATCATGGCTGGCTTTTTCATGGCGCTGACTTACTCGCTCGATGATTTCGCAGTGACATTTTTCGTAACAGGTAACGGCTTCAGCACCTTATCTGTGGAAATTTACTCCCTGGCACGCCGTGGCGTATCCTTAAATATTAATGCTTTATCGGCGTTATTATTCTTATTCACAATCGTTCTTGTCGTAGTCTATTACTTCATCACACAGCGCCAGAAGCTGAACGCAGTGGGGGTGAGGAAATGAAGCAATTAGTGCGTGTGTTCATCGTGATCTCCCTTGTTTCAGCGTTACTGCTGGTGATGATTTCAAAATTGAATGATACAAAGGGATACTCAGGCGATAACACTTTGACAATCTATAACTGGGGCGATTACATTGATCCTGATCTGATCAAGCGCTTTGAAAAAGAAACCGGAATCAGTGTCGTGTACGAAACTTTCGATTCCAACGAGGCGATGATGACAAAGGTCAAGCAGGGCGGAACATCGTATGATATCGCCGTCCCGTCTGAATATATGATAGAAAAAATGAGGGAAGAGAATCTGCTCATTCCGATTGATCATTCGAAGTTGCCGAATTTGAAAAATATTGACAGTCGCTTCATGGACTTGCCATTCGATCCGGAAAATAAGTATTCAATTCCTTATTTCTGGGGTACGGTTGGGATTGTTTATAACCCGGAATTGCTTGACGGGAAGGAATTTAAAAGCTGGAATGACCTATGGGACCCTAAGCTGAAAAATGAAATCCTGCTGGTCGATGGAGCCCGTGAAGTAATGGGAATGGGGCTGAATAGCCTCGGCTACTCGTTGAATGATACAAATAAAGCTCACCTGCGCGAAGCCAAGGAGAAGCTGGACACCCTGACACCGAACATCAAAGCCATCGTCGGCGATGAAATCAAAATTCTCCTCGCCAATGAAGAAGCGCCTATCGGCCTCGTGTGGTCAGGTGACGCTGCCGACATCATGTCAGAGAACGAAAACTTGGACTATGTCGTCCCGGAAGAAGGCTCCAATCTCTGGTTTGATAACATGGTCATTCCAAAAACTGCAAAGAATGTCGAGGGTGCGCACCAGTTCATCAATTTCATGCTTGAAGCGGAAGTGGCAGCCCTCAATACAGAGTGGGTCAGCTACTCGACGCCCAACAAAGCAGCGCTGGAATTTATGCCTGAGGAGATGGTGACGGATGAAAGATTCTATCCATCCGCTAAGCTGACAGAGAAGCTGGAAGTTTATGAAAATCTCGGGCAGGAAAACCTGGCTTTTTATAATGAATTATTTCTAGAATTTAAGATGCATAGGAAGTAATGAAGGGGCCCTGACGAATGTTGGGGCTTCTTTTTATAACACTGACATTGAGACTGTGCACATGAGTCAAAGTACATTCTCTCATCCACTGCATAGGATATCTTAAAAAACTTTTGAGGGGAATGACCAAAATGTATTATGGATATCCGCAACAAAATCCTTACTATTCTAATGGACAGGTGAATAACACTTGGGGGAATTGGCAGTATCCCTATAATCATGCCTACCGGTATACGTACGGGGATGGAGGTTACAGGATAACTGACCAGGGGCAAAAACCATTTGTCATTAATATCAATGAAGCAGCAAAGCAGAATAATACGTTTCGAACTGCTATATGGACAGGGAGTCATTTACAGGTGACGTTGATGAGCATCAATGTTGGAGACGATATTGGATTGGAAATGCATCCGAATGTCGATCAATTTTTACGGGTTGAACAGGGCCAGGGGGTTGTCCAAATGGGCAAGAGCAGAAATAACCTGACCTTCCAGAGAAATGTCGCCGATGATTCTGCCATCATGATTCCTGCGGGAACATGGCATAATGTGACCAACACGGGCAATACGCCGCTCAAACTGTATTCAATCTATGCTCCGCCAAATCATCCATTTGGTACTGTTCACGTGACCAAAGCCGATGCAGCCGCTGCAGAAGGCGGTCGTCCGCATGGCAATGGAAATATAGCTGTTTTTGGAAATACGCCATACGAATGGTAAGACACACCGAATTTTTGGTACAGAAAGACTGGAGGATGTCAAAAGAGGTATTAATGCTATGCACCTCCTTCAGGAATTCATCCTGATGGGTGTGCTCGCAGGAAAAGGATACACCCCTGAAAGGCATATCAGACAGTAGAAGAATGGAAGCGTACCGGCCAGTCCAAACTCCTTCAGCAGAGCAAGAATATGTAGCGAAATAGAAAAAACCACTTAAAGTGGTTTTAATCGCGCATGGCTCCTGCTTCTCGGGAAGTCATCTCGCCCTGTCCTGCGTTTACATCTTTCTGGATTTGCTGTTTTACTTGCTGCGCATCCGTGCCAGCGAACCCTGGTTTCATTTCAGCACCCATTTTGCCTTTGTTTTGCATAAAAACCCTCCTCAATTGTTGCTTTAACGGTAATATTATTTGCCAAAGGAGATTTAGTATGTGTGGGAATATGAGAGGGTTCTCGGGCGCCCAATTTTTGCGGTCTATTTTAGGTAAAAAAAGAGAGTCAACGTGTTTTTGCTTCGAATAATGGGCTTTGGATCATTAGGTTATGCAAAAAAAGGAGTTCAACCTAGTTGAGCTCCTTTTTGAACTTTAAATCTTATTTTGCTGCTTCTTTCTCTGGATAAAAAAGATAGTTATTGCAGCAGCGGCGGCTAATAAAAATGCCAGGAGAGTAATCGTGATGTACAATGGGTCATTGTTTGCTTTTTCCGGTATGAAGCGAGTTGCAATAGGACCCATTGATATGAACAAAGGGATTATTATGGTTAACCAGGTTTTAGTGTAGAGAGCAGCACTGATGAAAATGGCTGCAGACAGGATAATGATCCAGTTGTTCTGTGCCGGAGAAGCGACAAAGACGGTTTCGAAATCCTGTGCTTGGTACCAAAGCAGAAATGATACCATTAAATTCGTTACAGCAATGAAAGTAGCAAGAAATAAAAGATATTTCCATTTAGACTGAAAGAGTTTTGGCAGCGCTTTGAATAAAAACAAGCCGTAGATCAGGATACCAATGACGCTGATGATGACCGCCGACCAGATGGTCCCTTGAGAAACGGAAAAAGTTCCCTCGATTGCAGGGCCAATGCTTAAATAGGCTGACAGCAGCAGGATCATCAATGGAACCAGGCCTGCTATTTGCCGGTAATCTGTCTTCATGGATTCGCCGATGCTTTTCATGTACTTCCTCGGACTTTCGCCGATGATATGGCTGACATCTTTGCCGGCTGCTTCGGCCTCCATTAAATGGACCTCAAGTTCTTCGGTAATTTCGTTGATTTCCTGGTCGTTTTTCCCCTTTGAAATCAAATACATCCGCAGTTCCACTAAAAACTGCTCCGCTTGTTTCGAAACCATCCCGTTCATTTCCCCCTTTTAATCAATACATTGTTCACCGAGGAGCTTAGTTGCGTCCACCGGATGATGAATTGCTCCAATTCCTGCTCGCCTTTTTTGGTCAAAGAGTAATATTTCCGTTTCGGTCCGGCTGTAGATTTCCTTAGAGTGGTGGTCACCAGGCCTTCTTTTTGCATTCGCAGCAACAGGGGATAAATCGTCCCTTCGCTGAAAGAATGGAAGCCATAGGATTCTAACTTGGCAGCCAATTCATATCCGTAAATTTCGCCTTCTTTGATGATGGATAAAAGACAACCATCGAGTATTCCTTTTAGCATTTGCGTGGTATCAGCCATGAACTGACTCCTTTCGGTAACTTGTATTGCAAGGTATTTGGTGTGAATATCACTACCTTGTATTACAAGATATACCAATACTATACAAAATGGTATCTTGTAATGCAAGGGTTAATTCGGTAAAAAATGTAAATACTATATTATTTTGCATATAACTATATAGTTCCTATGTCTCTATCTTCCAATTTGTGGTATCTTTAAAGTTGAAGAATTGCCGTTTTACATAAAGGATCAGCAACTTAAAGAAACAATTTGCCTATTCAGTTGATAAATCTTGCGGCTTGAAAATTGGAAGTAGTCTAGGCCTAATGGATGAATGTAATTGTCAACAGCAACGGAATGTAGTGGAAATAGTGGATCCAAGTTTGAGAGAAGGAGATGAAGAGGATAGTGTCTTCTTGCTCCTAAAATTACATGACAGAAAAAACGTTTGGGACAGCTGAACCGTCCCTTTGTCCCAAAGGGGGGAATACATAGATGATCCTGGAAAAAATAGAGCCGATTTCGACTGCAGTTGTTCAAGAAAAAGGAATTGAATCTGTCGTTGATTGGTTTGATCTGCATAAGGAATATTTCTATACGATGGGCTGGTTTTATTTGCCGAATCAACATCAGATTGAGGAGCTTTTTTACCGGTCAATCCTGCAGATGCATAAGGAGTTGCCACGGTATAAAGGGAATCAATCATTCAAGAATTGGGTGATTTCTATTCTGATGCAAAACAGCCGAGAGCTTGCTCGAGATTCAAAGGGAGTGGAACCGCGCCCGGGTATTTTTAATGCCATTGATCAACTGTCTGGTGAGGAGAAGGAAGCGCTGATTCTTACATATGTCACAGGGTTTTCTCTGGAGGAGGCCGGTCAAATTCTCGGCATTTCAACAGGTAAAATCAGGGGCCTTTTGTTTTCAGGGGTCAAGTCTGTCAGAAATCAATTGTATGCTTCCGACTATAATGGCTGTAAGGATTTTCAAAAGAATTATATCGATTACCTGGAAAAATCCATGGACCGGCCGGCGAAGATCGAGTTTGAGAAGCATCTCTATAACTGCCGGGAGTGCCAGGAAGATTTGGCCAGCTTTCAAGAAGTGGCCATGACCAGATTGAATTTTGCGGACGATGCAAATGACCTGAGAGTCCCGCCTCATTTTATGGAAAACATACGAAAGAGGCTGGCAGTTAAAGAGGAGCATCAACAGCAGATTAAGAAAAAACGCAGAAAACGGGCTCTCATTTTCTCCAGTGCATTTGCATTTATCATCATGATTGGTTTCATTACAGGTGCATTTCCGAAGGCCTACTATGCATGGACAGAAGATGATGTGCATTTGCGTGCCTTCCTTCAGGAGGGTTTTGGCCAAAGGCTGAATCTGGAGGCGGAAAGTAACGGGGTAGTGGTGAAAATTAAGGGTGTGGTTGCGGATGATTTCCAGACGCTCGTTTTCTATGAAATTCGCGACCTGAATGAAGACAAGCGATATGTCATGAATTTTGAGGATGGGGTCTTTGTAGAGAACCAGAATGATATTATGAAACGGGATTCATATCCACGGTATTCTATACCGGATGTGGAAGCGGAAATGAACAAAAATCAGAAGAATGTGTTTTACGGAAAGGTGGCGCTGTGGCCGCTTGAAGAAAATCAAGGAGTAATCAAGCTGAGGATTACGAAGCTCCAGGAGTTGACTGGCGAACCGAATATGCTATATGGATTAAGAGGCGATGCTTATAAAACAGGGAATTGGACCTTCGAATTCCCGGCAGCCAAGCAGCCTTCAACCGAATATGCATTGAATGAACAGAAGGAAATCGAGGGAATCCCGATTCGGTTCGAGAAATTGACGATCGCCCCTACCGCCACAGTTTTACAATATGCCATTAATATGGAAAAGCAAGACAAGCGAATTGAAATGGCTAATTTTAAGACGCTGCGAGTGAATAAGAAGAAACTGAAGACTGACCGTTATGGAAGCCTTTTTATGGATCACCAGCAGGATAGTGCCTGGACTGCCCTTCAATTGCATTTTGGTCCAATGTATGGTGAAAAACCAAAAGAAGTAAGTGCTCAACTAGATTCGGTTTATTTTTCGATTATAGATCCTAAGAGCATTGATATAGGGGGGAGTCAGACATTTCCCCAGACTATTGAATATGCAGGCAGTAAGCTCACCATCGACAAGGTTGAAAGCCGTCAGTCCACCGAAGTGACGATTATCGACAATGACCTTGAAAATCGGGAATATGAATCCCTTCAGGTCAATTTCACCGACGGAAGTGATAATGAACCAAGCATCATGCATATGGACTCTAAAGGAGTGATCATTGACAAACACGGTGTCAAATATGATGTCCATAAAGACCCTATCGATTATGAAAAATTAGAGCAGCCTCGCTATTTTGTCACGGAACAAAACATGAAGTTAGAGGGAATCAATCAAGCCGATTTAAAACTTGAGATCACAGGATATAACGGGATCAAGTATATCGATGAAGTGTGGAGCCTTGGCACGGTTTCGGAGTTCAAGGAAGAGTGAGTGTGCTCAATGAAACCAATTGCACTCTTAGAGTGAAGGTATTAGGGGTGATTAGATGTCTGAGCGCAGCAAAAATAATCATGATAGTAAAATAGACTCTGATGATGGATGGAATAGAGCGTTGTACGGAAGCCCGACAAAGGGTGGCTGTCTTGTTTTTATACTGATCGTTGTATTGGTGTTTTGGTTAATGAAATAACTTGATATAACATGATATACAGCAAAGAAGCAGCGAAGTCCCAGGGGCTTCACTGCTTCTTTGTTAAGAGGCCTGCTCTTTATCAGATTCAGAATAAATCATCGAACCTTCAATCTTTAGCATACTTTTTCGCAAATCCTTTTTGTCATTGAGGATGATCACGCAAGTATCCTCGAACTCTCCCAGACCATTCATATATTTTTCATATAAGGTCTCTTCAGCTTCGTCGAGGTCCGTGCTTTTCGGAAGTGACAGGTCAAGACCGAGGACATATTGTTTACGCTCTGGAATCGACGTGAGCTGTTTTCTTACGAGATAAGCGTTTGAGATTTCTTTAAACTGTTCAAGTTGATTGATTCCTGCGAGGATTTCTTTGTTTTCTTTTTCATGAGCAATAAAGCGGTCGTTTGGATGGATAAAGTCGCACTCTTCATTGGAAGCCTCTACGAGTTGTTCCCACTCTTCCAGCTGATCTCTTGTTTTTTCAAATAACTCATTTTGTTCTGTTTCATAATAGTATCCGCATAACAGGTCAAGACCAGGCAAACGCAATTCCCAATCATATGACATAGCAAGATTGATCCATTGTATTCCTTTTTCCGCAGTGTCCCTGGATGCCAGATAATGCTCTCCCAAAGTCATTAGTGCCCCCGCAGTCCGCTGGTCTTCATAATGCTTTTCAGCAATTTCCTTATACAACGGAATCGCAGCTTCCAAACTATTAAACTCTACTGTCAAAAAAGCCTTTTCCAGCAGTTCTTCAAGAGAGTTTACTTGTTTTTGTGATAGCTCTTCATATCGCTGCTTTGCTTCATTGTAGTCTTCAATATCTTCCTTCCACTCATCCTGATTGTATTCAACCCACATTTTATTAAAGTCACTTAAAACCCGGCCAGGGAAAGCCAGGAAATAGTCAAGCGCCGATTCCTGTTGTCTCTCCGGTAATCCCGCTTCTGTGCCCAGGGCAGAAAGCCGATCCTTTAAACAAGGATGGGTATCTGTCACATAGCTTTCCGCTTCGAGTTTTTCAGTGAAATACTGTGCTGCTTTTTGGTCGCTAAGTTTCTGGTACTTCTCGGCAAAGTTGGAATATGGCTGTGGGACACTGTTTGTTTTGGCACACTCTTCGAACAATTCGCTATAAAAATCACGGTAGTAATACGGTGCGGCTATAGAAGTAACAGCCAGTGCTTCTCCCATAGCCTGCGGGGAGGTTACCGAAGCTGCCGAATGGTCTGCACTGTATTCTTGCTGCCTTGCCATGGCAAATGTATAGGCGTCAAACCTTGGATAATACCACTGGAAAAATTTCCTGAAAATAAAAGTGCCGAATTGTTCGTTTTCCTCCAGGGAATGCATTAAACGCCCCCAGCTCATTCTCAAACGGTAGATTCTCGCACCCATGGCCGTGTCTGAATTAGAAATATGAGCAAGCTCATGCGCCAGGACTGCCGTAAATTGTTCCCGGGAAAGCGCCGTTAAAAGCGGGATTCCGATGACAAGGACGTTCCGCTTTTTCCCGATGAATCCATAGGCAGAAATTTGTGCAACTGAAGCATTGAATTCGCTGTCGAGTACAATTTCATCAATAGGCGGCGTGTTCATTTTGACGCGCAAAGAGTCAATCATTTCAAATAATTTTGGAGCTTCCTCCCTTTGCAGATAATATCCTTCAGGCATTTCCATTTTTACAATCAGCGCTCTGATGATGAAGAATGACAGAGTTCCCGTCAAGAGCAAAACTTTTACATTCCCAAAGGTGAAATTCCCATCTGCGATCATGGCTACCGAAACGGCCATTAAAAATAAAAATAAGGACAAAAATAGTGCGACGTAACCAAAACCAAGTCCAGTGAGCAGGATGACTTTGAATCTGTACAGCTTCGGGTTGGCTGATGCCTGTTTTTCAAGCTTGTTCACCAGCGTTTCAAACTCTTGATTTGTCATTCTCATTCCCCTTTAATAAGTTATCGATAGTATTATATCAGGGAGGAAGTTCTTGCTAAAAGATGTTTTTTATTGGAAATTATTTAATTTTTAGTAAGTTTGGAAATGAATATACTGCTTTATAATTCTTTTGTCATAAAGACGCTATTAGGGTCTTCCACATAGTCAGCGAACGGCCCGCAGTAATCGAATCCGTATTTTCCATAAAGCCTTCTCGCCGGCAGGAACGCCTCCATTGATCCAGTCTCCAGGCTCAGCTTTTTATAGCCGCGAGACTTGGCCTCTTTCATGATATGCTCAAGTAAGGCCTGTGCGACGCCTTTCCTAAGATGGGATTCTGCCGTCCTCATTGATTTCAATTCACCATGCTGGCTGTCCAGTTCCTTTAAAGCGCCGCAGCCCATCAGGTGGTCATTTTCCCATGCTGTCCAGAAGGTGATATCCGGTTTTTGCAAAGCCTCCAGCCCCAGTGCATGGATGCTCTCAGGCGGGGAGTGCAGCGTCATCCCATGCAAATGCTCGCCAATTAAAGCAATAACTTCCGTACCTGTTAGATCGTCAACTCTAATATTCATCAACTAACCCTCAACCTTCCAAAAAGTGCTATTAAATTAGGAATATCATAACTTGTTAGTAAATTGGCAGGCAACTAGTTTTTATAAGGGCTTAGTATAGGCTTTACATGGGAAACAATAAACAGCTTGTCATCATTGGAAGCCACCGTTCATACACTCTCTCTAAAGGGGGTGTAGGGTTGGGTAACGTTCCTAACAGAGTAGATTATTATCTAAAAAACAAATGTCTCTTAAGTGCCAATGTAAAGCACTGGGAGAATTATATTGCAGCTTTAAGGGCGAGTAATACAGTAACGATCAATCAAAAAGAGTATATGGTAGACAAAATAAATATGGTTCATGACCCTGGAACCATCGTTCTCAAAATCAACATTGAACCACTTAGAATATATGATTAAGTATCCTTCGGGATGCTTTTTATTTATGTATAACTCTCGGTCACTTTCTATAGCTCTATTGTTACTTATAGTTATTTTATACGAGGTTTTCATGAGATAAATTAGGAATCCAAGAGAATGGACCCTTATAAAAACCACCCTAGCCACATAAGGGTGCGGATCGAGTCAAAATGGACCCTTATGAAGTCACACTCAGCGACATAAGGGTGCCGATGGAGCCGAAATGGATCCTTATGAAGGCAAACCCAGCAATATAAGGGTGCCGATCGAAGCTAAATGGACCCTTATGAAGGCACACCTAGCGACATAAGGGTGCCGATGGAGCCGAAATGGACCCTTATGAAGGCAACCCCAGCGACATAAGGGTGCCGATCGAAGCTAAATGGACCCTTATGAAGACAAACCCAGCGACATAAGGGTGCCGATGGAGCCGAAATGGACCCTTATGAAGACAAACCCAGCGACATAAGGGTGCCGATGGAAGCTAAATGGACCCTTATGAGGTCACACTCAACGACATAAGGGTGCCGATGGAAGCTAAATGGACCCTTATGAGGTCACACTCAACGACATAAGGGTGCCGATGGAGCCGAAATGGACCCTTATGAAGACAAACCCAGCGACATAAGGGTGCCGTTGGAACCTAAATGGCCCCTTATGAAGACAAACCCAGCGACATAAGGGTGCCGATGGAGTCAAAATGGACCCTTATGAAGGCAAACCCAGCAACATAAGGGTGTTGTTGGAGCCGAAATGGACCCTTATGAGGTCACACTCAACGACATAAGGGTGCCGATGGAGCCGAAATGGACCCTTATGAAAGCAACCCCAACGACATAAGGGTGCCGATGGAAGCTAAATGGACCCTTATGAAGACAAACCCAGCCACATAAGGGTGCCGATCGAAGCTAAATGGACCCTTATGAAGGCAAACCCAGCAACATAAGGGTGCCGATAGAACCTGAATGGACCCTTATGAAGTCACACTCAGCGACATAAGGGTGCCGATGGAGCCGAAATGAACCCTTATGAAGGAAACCCCAGCGACATAAGGGTGCCGATGGAAGCTAAATGGACCCTTATGAAGTCACACTCAGCGACATAAGGGTGCCGATCGAGCCGAAATGGACCCTTATGAAGGCAACCCTAGCGACATAAGGGTGCCGATGGAGCCGAAATGGACCCTTATGAAGACAAACCCAGCAACATAAGGGTGTTGTTGGAGCCTAAATGGAGCCTTATGAAGACAAACCAAGCTACATAAGGGTGCCGATCGAAGCTAAATGGATCCTTATGAGGTCACACTCAACGACATAAGGGTGCCGATGGAGCCGAAATGGACCCTTATGAAGACAAACCCAGCGACATAAGGGTGCCGATGGAAGCTAAATGGACCCTTATGAAGGCAAACCCAGCGACATAAGGGTGCCGATGGAGCCGAAATGGATCCTTATGAAGGAAACCCAGCGACATAAGGGTGCCGATCGAAGCTAAATGGACCCTTATGAAGACAAACCCAGCAACATAAGGGTGCTGATGGAAGCTAAATGGACCCTTATGAAGGCAAACCCAGCAACATAAGGGTGCCGTTCGTGTGCAAAAGCACCAAGAATGCAAAATTTTCGAGGCAGTGATAGAGTCGGGGCTATGGTGGATTTTTATGAATTATTTGGTTCACACAAAAAATGGGCGGTGTGAACCCTGCATTTCTTTTTAATCAAACGTTTGATTAAAGATAGGGAATTGGCATTTTCCTTGGGGAACTTTCGTTTTGATGTATTCCGCCTCTTTTGATTGAAAGGACGTTAAACGAAAAATCGTCATATAGATTTAAGTGTCCTTCGGGATGCTTTTTTTGTTCTTGGAACGGATTCCTGGATCCCGCCAGCTCAAGCATTCAACTTTTTCTTGTAAATGGGATTCTTTTCTTTGGATGGGGGACTTTATAGAAAAAGGAGAATATCCGTGGACGGAATGGTGAAAGGAAGTTGATTTTATGATCCTGACAAATCCAATTAGCTCATCTGAAATAGGGACACTGTGGCAGACGTACCAGGAGAAGACTTTAATCATGCGATTTTTGGAGTATTTCATCCAAAAGGCAGACGATCAGGAGTCGAGGAACCTGTTGGGAGGGCTGTGGCAGGAGCTTGATTTTTATGTGAAAGAAATGGAAAAGGTTTTTGACGAGCAAGGGATGGTAAAACCTGTGGGGTTCAAGTCCGATGATGTGAATATCGAAGCTCCTAAACTATATGACAATGGATTTGATATCATGTTCGTCCGTGTCTTAAAGCAGATTAGCATGGGTCTATATACTTTGAATATGAATATGGCATACGACATCAAAGTGATGGCGATTTACGAGGGACTTACGACAGTGACCCAGAAAATTTATAAGCTTTCCACCAAGTATCTGCTGGAAAAAGGACTGCTATCCGTGCCGCCAAAAGTAACCATGCCAAAAAACGTTGAATTTATCGAGAGTAAAAAGTATATGAAGGGCATGAAGTTGTTCGGTGACAAAAGAGTCCTGAATGACCTTGAAATCGGAATCCTTCACCATAATCTTGAGTCAAACAATATTGGCATGAAGCTGATCACAGGCTTTGCCCAATGTGCACAGAACAAAGAGGTAAAACAGTATTTTCTGCAGGGAAAAGAGCTTGCTAAAAAGCAAATCAGAATGATGGAGAAGATCCTTCTTGACAGCGACATCACACCGATAGAGTCACCTGGAGGGACCGTAACTACCTCTACTGTTCCGCCATTCTCAGATAAAATGATGATGCATTGCATTTATATCCTTAATGGATTTGGACTGGTTGGTGCAGGGAGCGGAGCATTTTTCAGCTTAAGGAACGATATTTCCATGAAATCGATCATGCTCGCTAAAGATGTGTATTTCTATGCTCAGGAAGGCGTCAAAATTAAAATCAAACAAGGCTGGTTTGAAGAGCCGCCGCAGATGGAAGACCGATCAGCGATCATAAAGAAAGGACAGTAAGGGGACAGGGTGCCTGATGTCTAAAAAAACGGATACAAAGCAAGGGACCTATCCTATCCGAACACCAAAAAGGCAAAGGGGAAGGCCCTTTGCCTTTTTACGAGGAAGCGCATCAGCCAACTGAATTTGATAGGATCAGCCTGCAGCTGGAGCTGCTGCTGCATTTGTCCGTGCTCCCAACTCTTGATCGATCAGTAAAATTGCAGATGGGTTATTTCCCGCAAGTCTAAGACGATCAATAATGGTTTTCGCTTGTGCTTCTTCGTCGATCTGTTCCCTTAAAAGGTCCTGGATGATCAAACCGGCCTGAGGGTCGACCTGATTAGCAAAATTATAAGCCTGGCGGTAAGTATTCGTAACAAACTGTTCGTGGCTTAATACTTTTTGAAACGTCTCAAGCGGAGTGCCAAAGCTACCTGGCTGTTCCGGAATGCTTTTTATTTGAACAGTGCCATCGCGATTCGTGACAAAGTCAACCAAGGTCATCATATGGGTTCTCTCTTCATCCGACTGCAATCTTAACCAATGTGCCATACCTGTATAATTCTGCTGGGCCATATAAGCAGACATAGCAAGATATAATGTTGAAGAGACATGCTCCAGCTGAATTAAATCATTAAACAAGCTTTGAAGTTCTTCATTCATTTTTTTTTCACTCCCAAATCACAATATTTCTACATTTCAGTTTATAAAAAATATAAAAATGTGAAACTTGTTTATACAAATTTTATGGGCGTGAGTGGTTATACAATTCTTTTATCTTCCCCAGCGAAGGGCGATGGCTCCCCAGCCAAGTCCTGCACCATATCCGACTAAAACGACTAAATCTCCGTCCTTTATTTTTCCTTCCTTCACTTCCTCGTGAAGGCCTATTGCTACTGTTGGCGCTGAGGAATTTCCGTAATATTGAATTGTTTTCGTATGTACTTTTTCCATCGGGAATCCAAGTGTCTCGATTCCTTTTTCAATTATACGCAGATTGGATTGATGGGGGACGATGAAATCGACATCTGACATCTCCAAACCCGATACCTCGAGCACTTTATGCACCGCTTTAGGAAACTTATCGACAGCGAATTCAAAAACAGCCCTTCCATCCATTTTGATATTTTTGTTTTCATCGAGATGAAGGTACTTGCCACCGCTTCCATCCATCTGCATATTGATCCCAAGAATTCCTTTGTCTTTTCCTGCCCGTCCCAAAACAACAGCCGCAGCTCCATCAGAGAACAGCAGCGCGGTCTTCTTGTCCATTGGATTCAAGAGGGAGGAACATTTATCAACCGCAATGACCAATACGTTTTGGTATAGGCCTGTTTGGACAAACTGTGCCCCAGTCGCTAAGGCTGTGATAAAACTGGAGCATCCTGAATGAAGGTCCAGACCCGCGCATTGTACAGCGCCGATCCTGTCTTGTACGAGCGCTGCGGTGATGTGGGTATCATGAGTGTTTGTCCCGATGATGACCATATCGATTTCTTCTGAACTGATTCGGGCATTTTCAATTGCCCGCTTACCCGCAATTACACACATATCCGCGAGTGAAGTATCAGGAGATTCATAGCGTCTCTCGATAATACCAGTCTTTCTATAAATCTCTTCTTCTGTAATGCCGAACTGTTCTGCAATTACTTTGTTCGTGATGACTGTTTCCGGGATGTTCACTCCAATACCTAGTACGCCTGCATTGTACATATCCATATCCCCCAACAAGTTAATATTTTCCATACCATTTTATCACAAAAATAGACAATTTTTGTAATTATCTTAATGGAGTATGGACTGAACTAATAGAAAACCTGGTAGTCCACATACTGAATGCTTGAGTATGTGAAAGGTTAAATGCCGAACTTTTTTAGGGTCATTTGATTAGAAAGCCTAGCACACTTACTCTTCCTAATTAACTAAATATTCACAAAACAGTACGGTGTAAGCCCCCAAACAAGTTTAAAATAAAGTAGTAGGAAATTTTGTGGATTAACAAAGTGGAGGGAATCAAGATGAAATTAGAAGGAAAAGTAGCGATTGTAACTGGTGCAGCATCGGGGATGGGAAAGGCTATTGCAGAACTATATGCTCGAGAAGGGGCGAAGGTTGTTGTTGCTGACTACAATCTGGCAGGTGCTGAGGATGTGGCGGCAGGGATTACGGAAAAAGGAGGCACTGCAAATGCGTTAAAAGTAAATGTTGCCGAACTGGCGGATGTGGAAAATATGATTGACACTGCATTGAGAGAGTATGGGACGCTGGATATTTTGGTGAATAACGCTGGGATCATGGATGGATTTGAACCAGTTGGTGATATTTCCGACGAAAGATGGGATCAGATTTTTGAGGTAAATACTAAGGGAGTCATGCGCGCAATGCGAAAAGCGATCCCTATTTTCCTTGAAAAAGAAAAAGGCATCATCATCAATGTAGCATCCACCGGCGGTTTCAGCGGCGCCCATGCCGGCGCAGCATACGGCGCATCCAAGCATGCCGTTATCGGATTGACAAAGAATACCGGCTTCATGTATGCGCAAAAAGGAATCAGATGCAATGCCATCGCACCTGGAGCGGTCGAAACCAATATTGGGTCAAGCATGAAAAACATCAATGAATTCGGAATGTCACGTGCAGGCTTGACTCACTCCTTAACACCACGTGCCGGACAGCCGGAAGAGATTGCGCAAGCAGCTCTGTTCCTTGCATCAGATGAATCCAGTTTTGTGAATGGAAGGGTTATAACAGTGGATGGCGGCTGGACAGCAGCATTTTAAATAGGTTATTCAAGATGACTCCTCGGTAATAGAGGGGTCATCTTTTTCAAAAGAATTCCCTATGCTTGTTGGTGCAAGGAAAGTTGAAGTGGGTTGGTGCAGGAAGATTTAAAGATTTTCAAAGCGCATTATGAGGAATTGCTTATAAATCTGCTTCTCCTCATCTAAAAGAACTTGGAAAGAACTTGTCTTGAATTCCTGCAATAAGGAGCCGGAGACCAGTTCTTTTTTTATTTGTGAATTTACGCAGTTCATAGAGGTGCTTAGCGGGACGAAGCACCTCCGTGTTTTACGCTGGGCTCTTTTAAAGAAATAAGATATCAGTCTATGAGGAACTATTATTCTTTTAGTGTTTTAGACCAAGCGGTTTGTAGTTGTCCGGCATATTATAATGAGAAAACTCCAAAGGGAGGGATACTATTGGACAATTTCCAAATCAACTCTTTACGAAACTACTTTTTACAGGAAAATATGCATGATATAGCTCGTCTCGTTGATACCGGGACAGATCTCAATACGGTTGGAGAGCTTCTGTTACAAAGGCTGCTGCAGGAAGACCAGATCTATCAGGACTTATTAAGACGGATGGGAGAAATGGATCAGGCAGCAAGAGCAGCTTATGAACAAATACTCCAAATCAAAGAAGAACAAATAATGTTTCATCCGGCGTACCAATTTCTCAATCGATTAATTACTTACGAAAATCAAGAAGTGATGGAAGACTGCGGTTGTAATGGCCCGAGTGGCCAGGCAGATTCAAGCCAAACAGCAAAGTTACGAGATGACGGTCATTCAAGTGAAGCAGGGCAGACGGCCAGAGTCGAGATGAATCAAGATATCAAAGCCAGTAATACTGCTGGCAATGCCACATCTCTTAGTTTTAGCAAGGCGGGAGGAACGGTCAGAACAAAAAATCAAAAGCGGAGATGATGAGGCTGTATTAGGCAGGGTTCATTCGCTCCGAATTTAATAAATGGAAAGGTGGATTAGCTTTGGGAAAAAACGAGAATCCAAACAGAGATTGCAATGACCTCCAGGGCAATTACAACTGTAACTGCACCGATCCCGTCACTCGTTCAGTGGGCATTGCGATAAACCAGCCTTGTGATGGGACAACTAGGATGTTATTTGAAGATATTACAGATACGGAAGGGTTTTATATTGTTGAGGTTTATAGATACGATCTTTGCCGTCAGCCTGTACGATGACAGTCATTCTAGAATTGGCTAATGGCACAACTGTTGAGCGGAATGTAACAAGACAGGTCGATTTATATGTGGATAATTTGAGAAGAGTCTCTATTCGGTGCCAGGGAAACCCTACTGGTAACTGCTCGGGATCTTTATATGTATATAAGACCTTCCGATTCTGCTGTACGGATGAATAAATCAAGGATTCAAGGAATAAAACAAATGAAAGGATATGAAAAAATGAGAGAAAAACATAATAATTGCAGCGATCTTAAGGGCACTTTTAATGTTAACTGCACGGATCCGCAATCTAGGTCTGTTGGTATATCCATTTTCCAGCCATGCAACGGTACGACACAAACATATTTTGACGATTTAACTTCAACCAGCGGGATTTTTCAGGTGAATATTAACAGCTATACTCCTGCTCCATGTTCGATGACGGCGATTATTCAGTTCAGGAATGGAAGTACTATTGAACGAGTAATACCGCCTGGCGGTTCTACTGGTGTGATTGCAGAAGATGTGCAAAGAGTATCGATCAGATGCCAGGGAAATCCTGAGGGGAACTGTACAGGATATATTAACGTAAACAAACTGTTCCGTTTCTGTTGTGATACAGATCAGACAGACGATGACCAATGCGATCACCATGACCACGATGATTGTGATGAGGAAGATCTTGATAATCTTAGGGATCTATTAAGAGCTCTTGAATATCTAAAAAAGCATAATAGGAAATAGACTATTGGAGAAGACCTGGAAGATTCCAGGTCTTCTGCCTGTTCACTTTTTAGGGGCATAAGTGAACCGCCCCATGCCCCGAAACCTGTATGCATTTTTAGGGAACATTTAGCAGAAACTATTTATAAAATCTTGAAGATTTCTGGAGGAGATCACTTGGACGCTTCACATCAAAAGGTTCATTTATCCTGTGCGGAGATATCGAACCTATGGGATACCTATATAAATGATAGTGTGGTCAAATGTATCTTGACTCATTTTCTTAAAACCGTTGAAGATTCTGAAGTCAAACCACTCCTTGAATTTACCATAGAGGTTGCGGACTCTCATCTAAGTGATATTAGCAGGATCTATGAGCAGGAGGGAATCGCCAGGCCAGAGGGATTTCCGGTCGAAAAGCATGTGAATCTATCTGCCCCGCGGCTGTTTTCTGATATTTTTTTCATGGAGTACATGCAGCATATGAGCAAGTTTGGTTTGTCGAGCCATTCTAATGCTATTGCCACTTCGGCCAGAGATGATATCCGGTCCCTTTTTGAAAAGTTTCACGGCCAGGCATTGGAACTTAACCGAGAAATTACTACGCTCATGAAGAAAAAGGGAGTATACATACGGCCTCCATATATGAATTATCCGAAAAAGGCAGAATTTGTGGATAAGCAAAACTTCCTGACAGGCTGGTTGGGTAAAAAACGCCCGCTTCTGGGGAATGAGGTCAATCATCTATATATGACTTCTCTTCATAATGAACTTGGGAAGTCCACCCTAATAGGTTTTGCCCAGGTCGCACAGGAACGTGAATTGAAATCTTATTTCCATTCAGGCATACAGCTCTCCGATAAAATCTTGCGGGAGACCCATCATGTTCTGATGGAGAGTGATGTCCCCAATTCGATGACATGGGATGCAATCGTCACTGAATCTACAAATCCGCCATATTCTGACCAGCTGATGCTCTTCGTGGTAGGCATCCTTTTCCAATTGGGGGTAGCTGCTTATGGATTAGCATTGTCTATGTGTATGAGAAGGGATGTAGGGGCACTTTACAGCAGTTTTATCCTGAGGGCTTTAACCTATTCAGAAGATGGAGCGCAAATGATTATTGAAAGAGGCTGGCTTGAACAGCCGCCAATGTTCGCGGATAGGGATAAGCTTATAAAAGGGGAATAGTAGAGTTGTATTAGAAGTGTATTGGTTAGTTCAGTATTCCTGTAATAGGGAGACTGTAATTTAAAGAGACAGAGTACCCTCTGTCTCTTTTAGTGAATTGATTTGTTTCGTTTAAGTACTGAACTGCAAAGATCTCGTTGAGTTTCTAAATGAGGTTGCTTGTATTTCCTGGAGATAACATGCAATGAAGGGATAGTCTATCACCCGGGGCCCACAAACGAAGAGCCTTTTCGCTGTATTGAGACAGCTATTGAAACAGCGAGTTACTACTTTTGGCCGAAAAGACAAAGTCATAAGCCGAATTGGATGATGAATAGAAAAAATTACTCCATAATGGAATGATAGAAGAATTACGCCAGACTGGAGGTACGGATGCAGACAGAATCGAGAACAGCCAAGCCTTTAATATATAGAATAGGAATGATCTTGATCATTGTATCTTTCATCATTTGGGTCCTTCCCCTGGGGATTCCCTTTTTGCCTCTTACTGGTAAGGTAAAAGCAATTAGCATTACAAGCAGCCTGGTCATGGCAGAGGTTTTATTCTGGATTGGTGCTTTAATGGTCGGCAAAGAAGCAGCTGGAAAAATTAGAAAGGCCATTAACCCGAAAAACTGGAAAAGAAGAAATACAGAAAGACAAGATGATAGTGAGTGAGAGGCTGACAGGCGAAGTAACATTAAAAATATAAAGTAATGTTGACGGTTCCAGCTTTTAAGAGCAGAACCGTCCTTTTGTCACAATATAAGGAGAAAGATCAGTGCTTCCTATACATCCCAACAATAATCGTTATCAGGATTATGGCGGACAGGATATAAGAAGTGGTGCTGACTGTCGGGTGAGTGGCAGCGTTTTTTACACCGATTCCAACAAAGGCCCAGACGAATACCAGCGGATAGATGCGATCCTCATTTTTTTGGTGAAAATAAATAGCCAGGAGTGCAGCAATTACTAGCATGATCAGCGTCCAGGCAACATCCGATATACCAAATCCATTCCAGCCGACGTACTTCAAGTAATAGCTGATATTGGCAATTGTGGCGACACTGATCCACCCGAGGTAAACAGAGAAGGGAAGGATATCCCCAAAAGAGTGTTCTATATTTTTGATAAGATGATAAAGCCTGATCAGAGTCAACAGCAAACCAATCATCACAAGCACTGTCAGAAGGAAAAACTCGTAATGCCATAAAAGTATCCAGGCAATATTAAGGACAGAACTCAGCACATAAAGCGGAGTGGACTTTCCGTACAGCGGCAAATCACGTCTTGAAGAGGGGAACTGCCTGAATGTCCAAATGAACAATAAAAAATAGATCACACCCCAGATGCCAAAAACATAACCAGCCGGAGTAAACAGCACATCCAGTCTATTCGATATCTCGCCTGTCGTCTGCCCGTTGATCGGCAATGTATTTGCAAGTGCATTGACCAGCACCACGAGCACCGTCGCAATCAGAACCAATAATAACCGCCCCATCCTCATCCCCGCTTTCGCTAAAGCATTTTTTTGATACTATTCCGCACCATACAAGTGTATAACTATATTTAGCCTCGGAGGATGCCAATAAACATTCTGATGTGTTTACCCACTTATTCATGCCAAACTATGTTTTTTAGTTTTTTTTGCGGGTGTAAATATCAGTGGAACCATCCTTTATTCAATTGGTAAGGTTAACGATTGGCTGTGTTATAATAGAATCGCTTGAATGAGCAGCTTTTGGGAGAATTTTATCGTTTGCTATATTACAATCTGATAACATTTCCCTTAAAATCTCCAATTCATTCGAGAACTATGGTAGTATGACGGACATGTTGGGTGAAAGGGGAGTTTGTTTATGATGAAGCGAATTTTTACAGGCATTCTTTTATTAAGCATAGCAGTCCTTGTGCTTGGCGCATGCAGCAAAGATAGCTCGAAAGGGAATGCTGAGAAACAAAATAAAGAAGATTTAGTTGCTACAGTTGACGGGAAAGGCATTTCTAAGAAGGAATACAAGAAAGAGCTCGACGCCATGAAAGCAACTTATGAACAGCAGGGCATGCCGGCTGACCAGATGGATAAAAAGATGAAGGATCAACTCGAAAAGTCCGTTCTGGACCAAATGATCAATGCGGAGCTTCTTCTCCAGACAGCTGAGAAAGACGGCGTTTCCGTAAAACAAAAAGAAGTTGATGCAGAGATGGAAAAGATCAAAGCTAACTTCGAAGATGAAAAACAATTTAAAGAAGCATTGAAAAAGAATAAAATGACCGAGAAGGATCTTAAGAGTCAGCTGAAAAAGCAAATGACGGTCAACACTTATCTGGAAAGCAAGATTGGCAAGGTAGAAGCAACCGACCAGGAAATCCAGGCCATGTATGACCAGTACAAGCAGCAGGCTGAAAGCCAAAAGCAAGAGGTCGAAGCACTTGATAAGATTAAACCACAGCTCGAGCAGCAAGTTGTCTCAGAAAAAGAAAATGAGAAAGTAACTGAGCTGGTGCAAAAAATCCGTAAAGATAATGAAGATAAAGTAAAGATCCATAAGGCGTAGAATCTCGTCACTTATATTTAATAACGAGGACAAGAGGATAGACAGAAGTCTATCCTCTTTACTTTTGATTTCAGATACCTTGTGAAAAGAGTGCTAAGATGCTGGAAAATTAAGTATAATAATGAGGGTATGACGAAGGACGATAAAAACAGAAGGGGTGGGAGATTGATAAATAGCTTAATAGGAATAACGTCTCTAATATTTATATTTATTGGTATGTTACACTTTTTTTGGGCATTTGGCGGAAGTTGGGGAGTAAGTATGGCCCTGCCGACTAAAGATGACCGCGAATCACCAGTTTTACAGCCAAGAATGTTAGGCACACTTTTTATCGGCTTACTATGCTTTTTTGCATCTATCCTTCTATTGGTTCAAATAGATTTTTTCACAGCCATCAAACCCTCCACACTGTCAAAATGGCTTTGTATATCTGGAGGAATTGTATTCTTGCTGCGTGCTATCGGGGAAGGAAAATATGTGGGTTTTTTCAAGAAAATCAAACATACTACATTTGCCAAAAGAGATACCGCCTTCTATTCACCTCTTTGTATATGGATAAGTTTCATTTTTTTACTTGCATCATTTATATAGGATTTTCAATAACTACATAAATCATGATCGAACTGCTGAGTGGATAAAATTGAGTTACAACGTATTACAAATGGCCAAATTTAACAATAAAAGCAATGGAAAAATGATGTGACCCCTAAAAGTTAGAGTTTTATATTAAGCAGCTAATTGGCTGGTATGAATACGGTATTGAACCGGGCTCATGCCGGCCAATTTTTGCTTTATGCGTTTGTTATTATAATAATTGACATATTCTTCAATTCTCTTTTTTAAATCCTCAAATGGGCATAGCGCTTCCCCATAATACATTTCCTGTTTCATTAATCCAAAAAAGTTCTCCATGGGGGAATTATCCAAACAGTTCCCTTTTCGCGACATACTTTGGAATACCTTATGTTCCTTGAGCGTTTTAACCCATTTATTATGTTGATAATGCCAACCTTGATCGGAATGTACAGTAGTTCTGAACTTTGAATCTTTGACAATTTCTAGTGCTTCCTCGAGAGGTCTGAGCGCTAATTCTAAGGTAGGGCGCATACTCATCCCATACGAAAGAATTTCACCATTGAACATGTCCATAATTGGATTAAGGTATAGTTTCACACCGTCTGAACACTTAAATTCTGTAATATCTGTTGTCAATTTTTGATGGCACACGTTTGTGTGAAAACGACGATTAATACGGTTTTTGGCAATAGTTCCAACAACTCCATTGTAAGAACTGTACTTTCTAGATTTCCTACTGAACTTTTCGCATTGGAGTCCAAGTTTATTCATGATGCGATAGACCTTCTTGTGGTTCACCTTTACCCCAGTATTCTTCAATTCTAATTTGATGCGTCGATAACCATAATTTCCGTTATTTTCTTCGAAAATGGATTGGATAGTTTCCTCCAGCTGCTGGTTTGGATTTGCCCTCTTCATCATTTTTATATGATAATGGTACGAGGATTCAGGCATGCCAACTACCAGTAACACATCTTTTAGTTTGAAGGTTTCTTTGAGTTCGAATGATAACGCTGCTTGTGCTTTTCGAGATAGCCTTCCGGATCCATCTGAAAAGCTCGCAACTTTTTTAAGTATTCTACCTCTAACCGAAGAAGTTCGTTTTCCCGTTCTAATTTTTCTTCATATGTCATTTCTTTCTCTTCGATATGTTTACTTTTTTTATTCTTAGCTTTTTCAGACATGGATGACCGTCCTTTCAGTCTATCTAGGGCTTCAGTACCACCCTCAAGAAAAGCTTTCTTCCATGAGGCTATCAAAGGAGGATTCTTTAACCCAAATTTGAGGGCCGTTTCCGTTTCTGAAGAACCTGTTCTCTTCATAAAGCTTAATACTTCTAGCTTGAATTGAACAGAATAAACTGTTTTATTTCTCTTTCTTCTTAATCCTTCCTCTCCGAATTTCTCATAGGATTTGACCCATCTCAGAATTGGTGTACTGTCCTTCATGCCATACTTTTTAGCTAAAAATTTATAACCTGATTTCCCACTTAGATACTCTTTAACTAACTTTAATTTAAATCCTTCGCTATATTTGACCACAAAAAACACCCCAAAAGTTAAATTTCACTCTAACTTTTGGGGTGCAGTACAAAAAAATACTTATTATGATGGTTGTGAATTAACTTCATAACCGTATACGTTAGTAAAGTGGAATGAGTAGTGAACGTTCCTGCAGGCATTCTTTTCATAAAAAGAAATTAAATAATTGAAGAAGTATTTCCTGATGGTGAGTACTAAGAATTTTAATGGGTGTTGACAAAAATCAAAAAATCATTTATCTTTAATTCAAGATATTTAATTTCAAGATATTTTTCAAAAAGGAGGGATTGGTATGCTGGATATTTTAAAAAGGATAAATGAACTTGCGCATAAAAAAAAGAATGAAGGTTTAACAGAGATTGAAATGGAGGAAATGAACAGGTTACGGAAAATGTATCTGGAAATCTTCCGCGGATCGATGCAAGAGTTGCTGCTGAATACAACGGTTGTAGACCCTGAAGGAGCAGATGTAACTCCGAAAAAATTACGAACCGAACAAGCCAGGAATAGGAAGAAAGCAATCTGGTCGACTTGAAATTATGTATTGACACAGTGACAGCATTCATGATAAATTTTATCTCGAATTAAAAATAAATTAATTAAAGATATTTTTTTAAAATTATATCTCGAATTAAAGATAATACTAGGAGGAATTTTAAAATGGCAAAATGGACAGTGGACCAATCTCACTCAGCAATTGGATTTGAAGTAAAACACATGATGGTGTCAAAGGTGAAAGGTCAATTTGAATCTTACACTGCAGATGTTGAAGCAGCAGATCTGACAGATTTAACAACAGCATCAATCGCATTCAAGATTGATGTGGCAAGCATCGACACACGCAATGAAGATCGCGATAATCACTTGAAATCAGCAGACTTCTTCGATGTCGAGAATAACCCGACAATCGATTTCAAATCTACGAACATCACAAAAGATGGTGATGATTATAAAGTAACTGGTGACCTTACAATCAAGGATGTATCGAAGCCAGTAACGTTTGATGTTGAATTCGGCGGCAAAGGCACAAACCCATGGGGTGTAGAAGTTTACGGTTTCGAAGCGGAAGCGAAAATCAACCGTGAAGAATTTGGCCTTACCTGGAATGCTGCACTTGAAACAGGCGGTGTCCTTGTAGGGAAAGACATCAAAATCAAAGTGGAATTAGAAGTGAACCCAACCGCATAAATCGGTTCAAACCTTAGTGGTCATGCTGGATTCGTTGGATCCAGCATGACCATTGACAAGGAGTAATGGAAATGGAACTGCCAAAAAATGAGTTAAAAGCTGTTACAGTAATCATTCGTGCCGCACAGGCAATACAGGAAGTGATCCGGAAAGATGCGGCAAAGTATGGATTGAATCCTACGGAATTCTCTGTGTTGGAGATTTTGTACCATAGAGGCGAACAGCCTATTCAGGTGATTGGAAAAAAGGTTCTTATTTCAAGCGGCAGCATTACTTATGTTATCGATAAACTAGAGCAAAAAAACTATGTGAAACGCAGGGGCTGCCCAGAGGATCGCCGCGTCACCTATGCGGTGATGACAAACGAGGGAAAAGAATTGATGGATGAAATTTTCCCGCAGCATGAAGTGGAAATGAGCAATGTTTTTGCCGAATTGGATGCCGACGAGATCAATCAGACCATATCTCTCTTAAAAAGAATCGGTCACCGGGCAAAAAAATGTTAAATTTTTTTTAAAATTATATATCTTGAATTCAAGATAATTACAGGAGGAATTTTAAAATGATGGATTTAGGTTTATTAATCATACGATTGGTAATTGGAATTTTATTTATCGGACATGGTGCGCAAAAGTTGTTTGGCTGGTTCGGCGGTTATGGAATAAAGGGAACAGGAGGCTGGTTCGATTCGATTGGCATGAAACCGGGTGTAACGATGGCACTTTTGGCGGGATTAGCAGAATTTCTCGGGGGAATATTATTAGCTGTAGGACTTTTAACGCCGCTGGCAGCCCTTATGATCGCAGGAACGATGCTGATGGCAATTGTCAAAGTGCATGCACCAAACGGTTTGTGGTCCACTTCAAATGGATATGAATATAACTTAACGTTGATCGCTGTAGCGGTTGGGCTGGCGCTGATTGGTCCTGGTAAATATGCAATAGACGCTATTTTATTCTAATTTATCTTGGAGTCAAGATTTTTACTAGAGAGGTGAGGAAGAATGAGCAAAAAGACAATGGGAATTCACCATATCACGGCAATTGTTGGCCATCCGCAGGAAAACGTTGATTTCTACGCTGGTGTATTGGGACTGCGCATGGTGAAGCAAACGGTCAATTTTGATGATCCCCAAACCTATCACCTTTATTTCGGAAACGAAGGCGGAAAGCCGGGTACCATCATCACTTTCTTTCCATGGGCAGGAGCAAGCCAGGGAGTCGTCGGTGACGGCCAGGTAGGAGTGACTTCCTATGTGGTTCCTGCGGGGGCGATGGATTTTTGGAAAAACCGGTTGGAAAAGTTCAATATAGCCTACACAACGATGGACCGTTTTGGAGAACATTATTTAGAATTTGATGATCCTCATGGGCTTCATCTGGAAATCGTGGAAAGAGAAGAAGGAGCAGCCAATGATTGGAGCTTTGGTGAGGTAACACCTGAAGTTGCGATTAAAGGATTTGGCGGTGCAACATTATTATCCGCCAGGCCAGAAAAAACCGCTGAACTTCTGGAAAAAGTAATGGGCCTTAATCTTGTAGGCAAAGAAGGAGATTTCATCCGCTTCCGCTCAACAGCAGAAATCGGAAATGTCATTGATTTGAAGTTGACACCGATTGGACGCGGTGTGATGGGTGTTGGAACGGTTCATCATATTGCCTGGAGAGCGGTTGATGACAAGGATCAGCTGGATTGGCAGAAATACGTGGCAGACAATGGCTATGGTGTCACCCCGGTTAAGGATCGGAATTATTTTAATGCGATTTATTTTAGAGAACATGGTGAAATCCTGTTTGAGATCGCAACAGATCCTCCGGGATTTGCGCATGATGAAACACAGAAAACAATGGGTAAAAAATTGATGCTGCCGGAACGATATGAGCAGTATCGCGGACAGATTGAAAGAGGGTTAATTCCGATTGAAGTCAGAGTGCTGGATTGAATCTAAAAAGAAAGGATGATGGCTATGCTTTCGTTTGACCCTGCCAGGCTTTCCGAAAGGGATAATTACAAATTCCTGATAGGAAGCATCATCCCCAGGCCGATTGCCTTCGTTACGACAAGGTCGAAGGATGGGGTATTGAATGGAGCGCCATTCAGCTACTTCAATATCGTCTCATCCAATCCGCCTATGATTTCTTTATCCATCCAGCGGTCAGGCGGGAATCAGAAGGATACAGCGAGGAACATCCTGGAATCCAGAGAGTTTGTTGTCCATATTGTTGATGAGCATAATGTTGATAAAATAAACCAGACTGCCGCGAGCCTTGCTCCTGACGAAAGTGAAGTGCAGCTGGCCAATTTAACTCCGGCTGACAGCGTGAAGGTTGCGGTGCCTGGTGTTAAGGAAGCCAAAGTCAGGATGGAATGCGTACTTGAGCATACACTGGAATTAGGAGGAGAAGAAACTCCCGGCTGTGATTTCATCATTGGAAAGGTTGTTCAGTACCATATAGAAAAAGGCATTTATGAGAATGGAAGAATCGACGCCGAAGGATTGGCTGCTGTAAGCCGGCTTGCTGGTAACCATTACGCGAAAATCGGAGAGGTGTTTGAAATACAAAGGCCGAAGTAGTCCCCATAGAAGAAAGGGTGAGGAGGAATGCAGAAAACATCAGGAATCCACCATATTACCGCGATGGTAAATGATGCTCAAAGGAATATCGATTTTTATGCCGGGGTACTTGGCATGAGGCTGGTTAAAAAAACGATCAACTTTGACCGTCCGGAAGTGTACCATCTCTATTTTGGCAATGAATCAGGGGATCCGGGCACCGCTATCACCTTTTTTCCATGGGCGAACCAGTTGAAAGGCCGAATAGGAACCGGCCAGGTCGGTGTGACCAGTTACGTCATCCCGATTGGTTCCATCCCCTTTTGGAAGGACCGATTTAAACGATTTGGAGTCAGGTTCATTCAGAATGTCAGGTATGGTGAAAGCTATCTGCAGTTCCAGGATCCTGACGGGCTTGAAATCGAGCTGGTCGAACGCAACGAGGGGCCAGTCAATGCCTGGAGCTTCGGAGGAGTAACTCCTGATGTTGCGATCAAAGGATTTGGCGGAGCCATTTTGATTTCGTCACAGCCTTATAAAACAGCAGAAGTCCTGGAGGATATACTCGGACTAGAAAACATTGGCCAGGAAGAAAGCTTCTTAAGGTTCAAATCTGAAGCAGAGATTGGCAATACGATCGATATCAAGCTGACTCCATCCGTCCGTGGGTTGATGGGAGCCGGCACCGTCCACCATATTGCCTGGAGAGCGAAGGATGAAGAGGATCATAAAAGGTGGAGAGAGCTTCTAGTTGAAAAAGGCTATTATCCAACAGAAATTCTGGACCGTAACTACTTCAAAGCCTTGTATTTTCATGAAGGTGGAGGGATTCTTTTTGAAATAGCGACCGATTCACCCGGCTTTACAGTCGATGAGCCAATGGATACACTAGGTGAAAGATTGATGCTGCCATCATGGCTGGAGTCAAAAAGAGAAGAATTGGAAAGCATGCTGCCAAAGGTGGAAGCTCGTGTTCTGGGATAAGAAAGAAAAAATGCAATTCGAGAATGTGCTGGTGCTTGCGCTTTTCTTATGGAGGGAGATAAAAAATGAAACATGTATTCAACAAGGGAACAGTCCCGACAAAACCAACATTATTATTGCTCCACGGTACAGGAGGCAATGAACTGGATCTGCTGCCTCTTGCCGGTATGATTGATGATGAAGCATCTGTCTTAAGTGTCCGTGGTAATGTACTTGAAAACGGAATGCCAAGATTCTTCCGCAGACTGGCAGAAGGTGTTTTTGACGAACAGGACCTCTTTTTCCGAACAAAGGAATTGAATGAATTCCTGGATGAAGCGGCAGAAAAGTACGGCTTCGATCGCAATAATGTGATTGCCGTCGGCTATTCAAATGGAGCGAATATCGCAGCAAGCCTGCTTTTTCACTATCAAAAAGCCTTGAAAGGTGCAATTCTTCATCACCCAATGGTACCGAGACGAGGAATCGACCTGCCGGACCTGAAAGGAACGCCTGTATTCATTGCGGCCGGAACGAACGATCCAATCTGCCCGCCGCAGGAATCCGAAGAACTGCAATCGCTGCTGGAACAAGCGGGTGCGAATGCAGAGATTCACTGGGAGAATAGAGGGCATCAATTGACCCGGGAGGAAGTTGAAGCAGCCGCTAAGTGGTATGGTGAGAAATTTTAATAATAGGAATATGGAGCGGTTTTTCTTTTCATGAATTGTAAAATAGTGCAATCATGAAAAGCAAAAGTCGCTTTTTTTGTGAGCTATTTTAAGCAAGCTCTGGAGTAGTTAAAGTGTATGCGTGGGACATGGGAGGGCGGTTCTCATGTCCCAGGAAGTTTATAATATCATGACGAAAAGCTCTGGAATTGATTACACCTTCGCGGGATTAAATCGGACTACTTCTTTAATTCATTAGGAACATTCACTAAAAATGCATTAAGGACTGACTGAATATTTGTCTTTTGACTATTGAGAGCTTCATTCAAAATTTGAAGGTCATCATCCTGATCTTTCGCTTTTAAATTAACCACTTCGTTATTGATGCTCTCCATTTTCAAATCCAGTTCAGCAGCTGAAAGGGCTGCATCCTTAAGATCCTTTTTAATTCTTTCAGGGATGTCCTTATCATATTTATAATATATTTTGTGCTCAAGACTGGCCCAGAAATCCATGGCTATAGTTCGTATCTGCAATTCCACAAATACCATTTCCACTCTGTCAGACATGAAAACAGGGATTTTAATAATCAGATGAAGGCTCTGATAACCGTTGGGTTTTGGATTCTTGATATGTTCAACCAACTCGATATCCTTCTGCTTTTCGATCATCTCACCTATTTTATAAACGTCTGTGATGAAAGGACAAATAATCCGGATTCCGGCGATATCTTTTATATTCTCCCGGATCGATTCCATCGAAAAGTTGAGGTTCTTCCTGTGCACTTTTTTCATGATACTCTCTGGTGACTTTAGCCTTGAATTACAATGTTCGATTGGATTGTAATCATGGATATGGATAAATTCTTCTTTTAAGATATTTATTTTCGTATTCATTTCATCCAGTGCAAATTTATAGACTAAAGAAAACCTTTTTAGCTCGTTCCTCATTTGTTTGGGATTTATTCTATACTGTTGAGTCAATTCATTCATTGTTGGCTACTCCTTGCGGTGAAATTCACTTCCCTGCTATTACAATAACAGGGAGGACTGTAATAAGCAGGTCATCCATTCTGAAAAAAGTTAACCTTCTAAAGGCTGCAAGTGTTCCATTTTCCATTTCAGCCACTGAAACTTACGAACCTTTCTCGGAAGAAACTGCCTGATTTCCTCCTCGTTATAACCAACTTGAAGCTTTTTGTTTTCAACGATCAAAGGGCTTTTAAGCAACCTTGGATGTTGATGGATAATTTTCAGTAATTCGAGTAAAGAAAGGCTATCAAAATCTATATCCATAGTTTTATAAGGAAGGGACCGCTTAGAGAGAATGTCATCGGTACCATCAGTTGTCAATTGTAAGAGTTCCTGAAGTTCATGAACCGTTAAAGGCTCCTCCATCATATCCCTCTCTACAAAAGGAATCTGGTTGTTAATCATCCATTTTCTTGCTTTCTTTGTTGATCTGCATCCTAATCCATATAGCATTACAGTCATTTTACTTACACCTCCGTACGATGTCATTATAGGTTTTGCTTGTATATCCCTTGTTTTAGTAAGCGCATGCTAAGTTTGAAGGATTCCATTGCCTCTTCATCAGATAAGCCTTTTACTGTTTTTTCGATAAGATTGTTAAAGGCCAGTGCAGAGACTATTTTAAAAATTTGTAACAGCTCTTTTTCTGTACTGATATTCAGCTGATCTCTATTAATGAGTTCCCCGATCTTCTTGAATTCCTCGTGTTCTAGATAGGTATCCCAAATACTTGTGAAGGAGCTCTCTACTCTATGGGTTGTGTAGAGCAGGGCATTTTTTAAAAATTGCTTTTCTTCCTCATCTGATAATGCATATAAAAAGTAATTTTGAAGTTCAATCAGCGCTTCAATCAAATCTCCTTTATGTTTTTCCAATAATCCGCTGAAGTAAATTTTGGCCATTTTTATTTTACTTTCTAATAAATAGAAATATAAATCATCTTTGTCCTGGAAATATTGATAAAAACTCCCTCTCGATATACCAGCCGTTTTAATAATATTTGCTATTGAAGCTTCAAAAAATGGGACCCTGATGAACTCGACTTCTGCAGATTCAAGCAGTTTCTTCTGTTTATGTTCTGGTAAATTGAAAAATGTTTGCTTTGGCATGTGATCACCTCGGTTCTATGATGTGACAGCGTGTCATATTATATTTAAATAATATATGACACGCTGTCATATGTCAATTTAAAATGTGACACTGTGTCATATTTGGAGATGAGAAATGGTGACAATTGAAACTGTTAGGTCGTCTCATTATTCCAAGTATCCCAAAACTTATGTAAAATTGTAATGGAGAAGACAAAGACCAACCGTAAAGTGGTGAGGAAGATTCAACAGTTACTTTTACTTCAACGTGTGATTGATTATATAGAGGATCATATTAAAGAGGAACTTAGTGCAGAAGAGCTGGCAAGAATGGTTGGGTATTCTCCGTATCATTTTTCGCGGATTTTTTATAAACAAACGGGTTATACATTGATGGATTATGTGGTGAAAAGGAAGCTCCAGTTTGCATTGTATGAATTAGTGAATGGGAAAAAAATCATCGAAATTGCACTGGACTACGGGTTTGAAACACATTCTGGATTTACAAAAGCGTTCAAAAAGTGCTTTGGAAGTCCGCCTAGTCTTTATAAGGAGCATTGTCCGACTTCACTGCCTCAAAAACTGGATCTTATGAGCCTTCACGCAAAGAACACGGGCGGAATTGTCCTGCAGCCTCAGATTGTCCGGCGTAATGCTTTTCATGTCGCCGGAAAAATATTCAGTATAGACAATGCCCCTGCTAATAGAAATGTTCCTGCCTTCTGGGAGCAGGAGGGTTTGACTGATGGTTCGATTGAAACGTACTTATACAATGTGTTGGCGCCGAAGAAGCATGGAGAGTATTGTCTTAATTTGAGCCGCAGCCTGGAGGAAGACAGGTGCCGTTATATATTTGCTGTAGACTATGACGATGAAAAAGACTTACCGGACGGATTAACAGCTGTACAAATCCCCGAGGCTGTTTACGCTATCTTCCGGACGCCTTTGGTTGAGGTTGAACAATTCGCCGCCGCCATTAAAGGGACGTGGAGATACATACTGGAGGATTGGTTTCCGCACTCATCCTATGAAGTGGATGATGAGGGATTCGACTTTGAATTTTATGACGAGCATTGCCATTATTGGGATTATAAAAAAGTGTATATGGAAATTCATATCCCGGTTAAAGAAAAATCTCGAGAGTGACGTCATTCTCGAGATTTTTTGATTGCTAGTTTATATAAGCAGATGACAGGTGTTAAAAGAATGGCACTTGCCATCATGGCTATTTTAATAGAGTAGTTGGCGGCAATCAATCCAATAGCCGGTCCTCCGCTTATCTGGCCAATCGCATCAACCTGGCCTTTCACCGAAAAGAAAGTCGCGCGTGTCGAGGAATCAGGAATGATTTTATTCAGCCATGTATCCTCAAGAGGTGCCATAACTGACCTTGTACCCTGGATGATCAGATAAAAGCACAGCAAACTGATGATTCCAGCCGAAAGAGCAAAACCAGTCAGCGAAGTGATAATCAGAACACATCCAATCAGCAAGGATACATAAATGGTGTTTAACTGATGATGGAGAGAACTCCGGCTGATAAAATGAAGGCCGATAAATGAAAGGAGCATGACGATAAACTGAATGCTTCCGATCAGGACGACCAAATTCCCATCCGTCATGTATGCAAGACGAGTCTCTTCAAGAAAGTGTGAAATCCATAGCCGGTCAAAGCCTTCACTGTATAACCCAAAAAACAAGGCAATCATGAAGAGAATACGCATAAGGTAACTGGTCTTTGTATAATTGATCATCTCGTGCATATTACTTTTCAGCGTGTTCCATGTTGATGTATTTTCATGTTCCGCAGGCTTGAAATTCTCTTCTTTCATAAATAGGAGCAAAAAGACAGCCAATCCCACCATGCATAGCCCGCCAATGATGATAGGAAGATTGATCATGAAAAAGTAACCGATCAACATACTTAAAGGAATCGCAATCACTTCTCCGAGTGTGCCAGCCTTTGCACCGTTGACAAACGCCTCTGGAGCACGATCTTCTCCAATTTCATCTGCAATCCACGCTTGATGCGCACCGCTTGTAAACGTATAGCCAATTCCCCACAGAACCTGGGACAATAAAACCGCTGCAAAATAAGGAAACGAGCCCTCAATGAGGAACCCGGCCCCAATCAAAAAATACCCGATGATCACAGAAAGCCTGCGACTTTTTAAATCCGCGACAAACCCAGTCGGAATCTCAAACAGGAAAACGACCGCCTCCAAAACAGTACCGACCAGAACAAGCTGCAACGAACCAAGACCCACAATTTTCACATGATACAGCAAGTTAACCGTAAAAATGAATGTAAATAAGAACTGCGACCAAAAACGTGTATAAAGATAGACACGATACGAATCCATTTTCTTCATTAATGTCAATTTCATCTCCCCCTGATCAGATTATAGGGTGAGAGGGAGGTGATTTCTTTTCCAAATTTGCGGTTTTTGGGAGTATGGAAGGGTCTTTGCATATGGAAGGGAGGAAGCCCGGGTAAATGGGCAGTACCTCGAAACCACGACTGCACAAAAGCAGCACTTTGATTTCCACAGATACGCGAAAACTGACCTTGTGTTTCCGTGTTTTGAAAATCTGAAAAAATTTCCATAAAAATACAAAACTTTTTCCGGTTTGATTCGTATTAAAAGGTAATGACATATCAATGGAGGTTTATATGGAAAAGGCAAACAGGAGTATTGATAGTTACATCCAAAATTATTCCCAGTTGAGAGAAAAATACCGCTGGCAGGTTACCGATCAATCGGTTTTGATGATGGTCGCTTCTTTGTATATCTCCAGCAACCGCACCTTTGATATCGATAGATTTACCGACCTTGCGGATTATATAAAAAGTGAGTCTGGGTTGTTCTCGCCTTTGCGCTCTGAATCTCGCTTTACCTTTGCCGCTTTGCTTGACACTAAGTTTGAAAATCCGAAAGAAAAGTTTCCGGCCTTTATCGCTGCATACCAGGCGTTGGTCTCAGCAGGATTCAGCAAAAATACTTTCACCTACATTTCCGCCATGCTGCTGGCCACAGAAAATCCAGATGACCTCAAATCCCTTTCTGAAAGGGCAAGGAGCATTTACAAGAAAATGAGGGAGGAGCATTTGTTTTTGACAGGCCACAGCGATTATCCGCTTGCAGTCATGCTTGCTCAAAATGAGCTTCAGAGTGATGAAATGATTTTTCAGATCGAAGACCTGTACAGCAAGCTTTCGCAAAACGGATTCCGAAAGGGAAATGATCTGCAAAGCATGAGCCATATCCTATCGCTGCATGAAAATAGCACTGCAGATGACCTCGTTGCTCTATCCACTGAAATCTATGACAGAATGAAAAAAGAAGGAATCAAGCCAAAGACCATGTTCTATCCTCAGATAGCTCTGCTTACCTTCATGGAAAAAGGCAGCGACCATCTTACGGAAATAAAAGAAGTATGGGAGCAATTGAACGCAGAGAAGCTGTTTAAATGGAAGAAAGACATCAATTTTATGATGGCCGTCAATTTTGTCATCAGTGACAAAATCGATCATTCATCCCTGCTTCAGACTAATCTTTCTACAACAATCGAAATATTGATCAAGGCTCAGCAAGCAGCATCGATCTCAGCTATATCAGGTGCAGCTGTCGTAGCTTCTTCAAATGGAGGAGAATAAGGGGATGGGGACGCTACGGTGAACCGAAAATATATGGAATTTATCAGAATTGGAATAATGGAAACAAGCATCCCCCTCATCTTTAAATAAGGGGGATTTTTAATATAAGCTTTTTATTTAATGGCTTTGCTGACTTTTAATTTCTTTCCTTTGATGGTCGCATTCTCCATGGCTTGTAAGACTAGCGAGCCTTTCCCATTCAGAATGTCAACATATGACATATGATCCTTGATGGTAATGATGCCGATGTCATCTGCTGTGACTCCCGGGATTTTCGCAATTGTTCCAACAAAATCAACAGCACGGATTTTCTTCTTTTTACCGCCGCTGAAATGGAGTTTCATAATATCCTGATTGATTCGGGCGGTTTTATTGTTTCTTACAATTCGCCTGCCATTAAGTTTTTCTTCGAAATCAGCTTTTGCACCAGCCACTTCCGGTTGGCTGGGAGCTTCAATAATAGGGATCTCAAAGCCGATGTATTTTTCAATGGCTTTAATGAATTTTCCTTCATAAGGTGTTGAAAATGTAATTGCCTTGCCTTTATTTCCGGCACGGCCGGTTCTGCCAGCCCGGTGCACATAGCTCTCTTTTTCCATTGGAACGTCATAGTTGATGACAAGATTGACGTTATCAATATCAATGCCTCTGGCAGCTACATCGGTGGCCACGAGGTAGCGGAAGTTTCCCATTTTGAAACCCTCCATAACAGCAAAACGGTCTTCTTGTTCCAGTCCGCCATGTAGCTTTTCACAAGAATATCCGCTTTGATCAAGTTCGCTGTAAACAGTATCCACATGTTCTTTGGTCCGGCAGAAAATGAGGCAGCTGTCTGGGTTTTCTGTAATCGTGACATCTTTAAGTAGTGAGAGCTTTTCTTCTTCTTTCACTTCAATTAAAGAATGTTCAATGGTATCGGCCGTTATACCGGTTGATTCAATCTCAATATAAATAGGCTCAGTCATATATTTATGACAAAGACTTTCTATATCTTTAGGCATGGTAGCAGAAAACACCATTGTCACCCGGGTTGAAGGCACCTGTTTAATGATCGCTTCCACTTCATCGATGAAACCTCTATTGAGCATCTCATCAGCTTCATCAATGATCAGATACTTGATTTCATCCAAAACCAGGGTTTCTCGTTCAATATGGTCCATAACCCGTCCGGGCGTTCCGACGACTACATGAGTTTTTTGTTTCAATTCTTCCTTTTGTTTTGAAAAAGGCTCTTTTCCATAGACGGCAACGGCTTTAATGCGTTTAAACCTTCCGATATTCGTAATATCTTCGCGGACTTGAACCGCAAGCTCCCTGGTTGGGGTAAGAATTAACACCTGTGGTTTTTTTTCCTCCCATTCAATCAAATCCGAAACAGGAATACCAAAGGATGCAGTCTTTCCGCTTCCGGTTTGAGACTTTACGACCAAATCCTGGTTTTCCATTGCTAAAGGAATCACTTTACTTTGTACTTCTGTTGGAGTTTCATATTTCAACACAGCTAGTGCTCTTTGTATTTCTTCGCTTACATGATAATCTGCAAAACTTCTTTTACTCATTTGTTAACCTCGTTTTTTGTTTTTTTTCGTCATATGTATAGAATCTTCTCTGTGAAAGATTATATTCCTTATCTGAATAAGGTTCATTATACTTGAAAAGCGTAATGATTTTCGCACTTTTATGTTTTATTGTTAAACTTCCCTCATGAAGATGAGGTTTAAGGTCCCTTACCGGCATCCCTATTGGCAAATAAACCAATATTTAAAATAGGAGATAAGAGTAGGATTAGTGCCACTGTGATGATTAATGTCCAGAGAGCAGGTTGTAGTTTGTTTATTCTTCCCGATTTCTAATGTCTTTTTTCCTCGTTGTTTTTTGATATGTTCCTCCTAATATGATCTGAGCTGGCTTTGACGAATATATTGTATACTAGAATACCCTTAGTGGAAAATTTTTAAAAAAACAGGATTGGTTGTTTATAATTCTTCTATATATATTTTAAGGAGATACACATGAAAAAGAAGTTTTTTACGATTATCCTGATGTTTCTTGTTATAACGGGCTGTTCGGTTAGCGACGGGGAGCTTAAGGATTATGTTCAATATAAACACAATGCAGAAGTCGATATTGTCTCAAGGCCAAAGATTGATACAGGCAATGGAGGGAGAAGCAGCTTCAGGGTTAAGCATAAAGACATTCCAGAGTTTAGGTTTTCCGTGTTTGTTGATGGGCTCTTTTTCAATAGAATCACAGGAGATAATTATAAAGAGAGCCTTGAATTCTATGAATTCAATCAAGAGTATATGGAATCCGACCTTCATGAAAAATTTAAAAAGTTGGGTTTCGAAAAATCCTTCCTGCAATTGTATACAACGGATGACGAGGATGGGTTTAAAGGAAGTGCGTATCTTTTCTTGTTTAAGCCTGGAGGGATTGGCGTGGATGAACAGGATTATGCCTTGCTGCAGCAAAGCTACCCTCTGATCCAGGAGGTGAAGCAGACACTCGCAGGTCTGGAGTATGATCTGTATGAACTCTATGTTTATGACGTTAATGCTTTCAACCGCTTTTTTCTAAATGAAAATGATAGCAAAGATTATAAGATTATGAATGAAGTCAGTATCTATAAAACTGATATCGAGAAAATGAATACTGTCGAAAGGGTTAAAGAAGCGATATTTTCTGACAGCCTTAACCGGGAGAAACTGATCAGTTATCATTTTTTCAAAAAAGAAGAACAAAAAGTTGCTGAGAGAATGCCAGAACTGAATAAGCTTGGATTTGAACCCGATGAAGGCTTTTATTATGGCTTCGTGGAGCCCTACTTATTCTGTTTAGATGGAAGTGATGACTATGTTTCCTATGAATCAATAAACATAGACGCTTGCCAGTCCTATGATCTCAACTTGCAAACAAAGGGTAATTTGTCAGACATGGCTGAAGAAAATAAGCAGGAACAAATCATGCAGATGCTATCCATTGTCAAATCAGTCAACTTACCAATCAATAACGTGAGACTGAAGGTTATGGATGGGAAATATGTTGATTTCATTTCTTTGGAGGACATACAAAAGATCAGTGATATACGGGCTTTGGAAGCAGCTCTTGAAGAGCAGGTGGCGAAAGAGGAGCAGTGACTTAGGTAAGAAACTTTTGAAACTATATTTCATTTGCATACGTAGAAAATATAAAAAGAATACAATTAATGGGGAGGGAATAAAAGATTACTGGAATACATGATTTGATTTTTGTAGCAGGAATGGGCATTCTGATCATTTGGAATTTAATCCTGCTTTTCATTCATTTTTTTAAAGAATGGAATCATATCAATGAAATGGGGACCCGCCTGGTCAGCTTGATTATATTATTGTTCATGTACGCAAAACAAGTTGTAGTCGCTGGTGTTGGAGTGTTTGCATTAGCACTGGGCGCAGCAGTCTTTTCCGCTGATTCAGTGATGAGCTGGATTATCGCTTTGCCGCTGGCAGGATTCTTTATTTACACAATGTACCACTTCTATCCAAAACTAATTGATCTGGAAGTCATCAATAAAAATTACGGTAAACCGGATAGGAGAAGAAAGAAGAAAAGACGTTGAAGTGGGGCATGGGAAGGTTCTCATGCTCCCTTCATTTTTTGACATAACATCATGATTCTTGTTTACGCCTAAAGCCCTTTTTTCACTGTTATTCTAAATTGAGTAAAAGTACATGTTGTTAGGAGAATAGAAATGTGAATAAATTTACTGAACAACAACTGCAAAAGGTGAAAGACGTGGGATTCAACCGTTTGAGTCCGGATGGTCTCCGTGCCTTTCTGGCTGTTTCGTTTATCCTAAGTTTGTGGTTTACGTTAATCCCCTTTGCAGCAGATAAGACGAATGGTTTTCAAGTCGCCTGGATTACAGTTTTTTTAACAATCCTATCCATTTTATGGGTTCTGCAAGGGATCTCTGCTGCCTTTTTCCTATCAACTGAAAGGGCGTACCGCTATCAGAATTGGCTAGTGGTACTGGTTAACATTTTTTATGTAAAGTTGATTTCGGAAGGGTTTGGTCTGTATTTTCTCAGTGTAAAGGGAGAACATCCTTATTTAATAACACTTGGCTTCGCATACATGACTTTCACAATTGCCTTTCTTCTCTTCTCCATCAAGAGAGCAAAAATTAACATAGAAAAAGGCGAAGGGACTCTTCAGGGAAAGGGCATCCTTTATTCCGGACATTTTAAGTTATGGCCATGGCTCCCTGTACTGATGTACGTTCTCCTTCTAGCAGTGCTGATATTGTTTTTCTTCGGAGGTATCGGGAACGGCTGGTTATTGGCAATTGTCATGCCGATGGTACTCGGTCTAAGCTATGCCTATCCGGAATTTTACTTCCTTGCTTATGGAAAGTGGAAGTTCCCTTCTTTTATTGATACGAACATTCCAAGTACAAAGAAGAAACCATCACCAAGAGTGAATAAGGGGAGAAAGGTAAGATAATGTCCAAGTCTTTAATTTTTATAAAATATTTCTTTCTACTCTTTAATATTTTGGGATAGTCATTACATTATCATCAACCTTTGGCAGTGATGAGTATTCTTTACAGCAAAAACTGCTGATGGCTATTCTTTGGCTATTCTATTTTCAGTCTTTTATACAATAGGTCCATTCTTAATGTATAAGCTTCTCTCATTTTTTTTTAAGCGATAGAAAATGCACGAGCGAAAGCCCAAGATACACCGCCATGACCTCGCTACCTGCCTTCCTTCCCATTATGGTTTAGGTTAAGGTACAATAAGCTAAAACTATCCGGATGAAGAATGTCCATGGTTTACATGGAACTGTCCTGTAGTTAATAGAATTATTGTTCATTTGCACTAGACAACTCGGCAAAGTGAGTGTGGTGAGAGTATGATCGATATCAGCAAAATCATTCAAGGGAAGAATCTGTCGGAACTGGAAGTTCAATTGGTTCAGTATATCGTGGTGAACATTGATCAGGTTTTGCAGATGGGTGTCCGCAGGATTGCGAAGGAGAATTTCACTTCTCCTGCGACGGTGATCCGGCTGTCAAAGAAGCTGGGCTATGCGGGTTTTGTGGATATGTATTATCAGCTTTTGCCTCTTGTGAAGAAGGCGGATTTACCGCAGAGCGGCATGATGGAAGATTATCTGGAAATCAGTGAGAAGGATTTTTTAAATCATAATTCGCTGGAGGATATCCAAACGTTTATTAATAATGTATTGAATCTTCGTCAGCGCTATATCTTTATTTATGCTACGGGGTTTTCTTCCATTGCGGCTGAGTATTTGTATAAAAAGCTATTAGTACTGGGAAGAAAAACGATTGTGGCGAGTGGCAGTGATTCAATTGGCGTATTCGAAAATAATTTGGAGGATATCGGGGCTCTTGTCGTGATTTCAAAATCAGGGGAAACACAGCTGATCCTGGACAAACTGCAGGCAGCCAAAGAGCATAATATTTTTACCGTATCGTTCACGAAAGAAACGGAGAATCGGATTGCTGCGCTTTCAAACTTGAACTTTAAAATCACCGACCATAATAAACTGGATGACCGCAATATGCTGCCAAACAGCTTCTTTCCCAGTCTGCTGCTGATGTTTGAGTTTATTGTAAAGATGTATCTTGATACGATATCAAATAAGAACTGAACCAATGAAACGTGTTTCAATCTGTGAAACACGTTTTTTATATGGTGAAACCAATCGACGGTAAAGCGTTTACATTGTATTCTAAACCTATTAAAAAAATGAATCTATACACAGGAAGGGGAAGGCGAAATGAAGACGAGAATCATGGAAGCTATGCAGCGATTTTCAAAAGCAATGTTTATTCCTATACTTATTTTGCCAATTGAAGGTATTTTAATTGCTTTCGGTAATTTATTTACCAATCCAAAACTAATGGAAGTCCTCCCGTTTTTGGATAATCCGATCACGACTGGATTTGGTACGATCCTGACTGGATCATTGGTATCGATTCTAACCAATTTAGGACTCATTTTTGCTGTAGGTATTGCCATAGGGCTGGCGAATAAAGAAAAAGCTATCGCCGGTTTTACCTCTTTATTAGGCTATCTAGTGTTTGTTAATGCCATGAATCGTTTCATGCAGATCAGCGGAATTCTTCATGAAGGAGAATCATTGCAGGGAACCGGACAAACCATGGTCCTTGGTGTGCAGGTTCTCGATATGGGTGTGTTCCTGGGTCTCATTCTCGGTATTGTAACCGCTATCGTCCACAATCGATTTATTGATACAGAGTTCAAAGGTGCATTTCAAATCTATGGCGGATCACGCTTTGTTTTTATCGTGTTAATTCCAGTTCTTATCCTGCTGTCCGTTGCCCTTACATTCATCTGGCCGTTTTTCCAATCAGGCATTTCTGGCCTTGGGTCGCTGATCCAGCATAGCGGCAGCTTCGGTATCTTCCTGTATGGGGCATTGGAGCGCCTGTTGATCCCAACTGGGCTGCACCACTTGATCTATACACCATTCCTGTATTCATCCCTGGGCGGTGTCGCTGAAGTTGGCGGCCAAGTATACGAAGGGGCAAGGAATATTTACTATGCGGAAATCATCGATCCAAATGTAAAAGAGCTTTCCTCAAGTGTCGTTTGGGATGCACGTGGTATTTCGAAAATGTTCGGTTTAATTGGTGCATGTTTGGCCATGTATCATATGGCAAAGCCAGAGAACAAAGGCAAGGCAAAAGCGATTTTAATTCCTGCTGCAGTTACATCGTTCATTGCTGGTGTCACGGAGCCAATCGAATTTTCGTTCCTGTTTGTCGCACCATTGCTGTTTGTTGTTCACGCCGTATTAAGCGGATTGGGGATGGTATTGTTCCATTTGTTTGATGTCCGAGCAATCGGACCGAATGGAATGATCGACTTCCTGCTGTTCAACGTGCCGCTTGGAATTGAAAAAACGCATTGGCCAACTTACATCTTAATCGGGTTGATGTCCTTTGCGGCTTATTATGCGGCATTCCGCTTCTTGATCCAGAAGTTCAACTTCAAGACCATCGGACGAGAAGATGAAGGCGGAGAAACAAAACTGTATTCGAAGGAAGATTACAAGGAAAAGAAAAGCAAGGAAGTTGCGGCAACGTCCGAACTGCAGGGTGATTTTGGGCTGGCTCCAGTCATAGTCGATGCTTTAGGCGGAGCGGAAAATATTAAAACAGTTACGAACTGCTATACAAGACTTCGGTTGACAGTAGAGCAGCCGGAGAAAGTAGACGCAGATGTACTGAAACAACAAACAGGGGCGAGTGGGGTCGTGATTAAAGACGAAAACGTCCAGGTTGTTTATGGCCTGCAGGTAACCAACATTCGCAAAGCTGTCGAAAGCTATTTAGGAGTACAAACGAACTAACATCTTAGAATGACAGATTAGAAGAAGGGAATGGATAAGATGAAAAAATTCTCAGTTGTTATAGCAGGTGGAGGTAGTACCTATACACCGGGAATTGTCATGATGCTATTGGACAATCTGGATCGTTTCCCGCTCAGGAAGTTAAAATTATACGACAATGACGGCGAGAGGCAGGCTGTCCTGGGAGAGGCGCTGGACATTGTCATGAAGGAAAAAGCGCCGGATATAGAATTCAGTTTTACAACCGATCCAGAAGAAGCGTTCACAGATGTCGAATTCTGTTTCGCCCATATCCGTACCGGAAAATACGAAATGCGCGAGAAAGATGAAAAAATCCCGTTAAAACACTGTGTGGTCGGCCAGGAAACATGCGGACCAGGCGGAATTGCGTATGGAATGAGAAGCATCGGGGATATGGTCGAGATGATTGACCTGATGGAAAAATATTCACCGGACTGCTGGATGCTGAACTACTCCAATCCTGCAGCCATCGTAGCGGAAGCATGCCGGGTGCTTCGCCCTGATTCAAAGGTGCTGAACATTTGTGATATGCCTGTTGGAACACTGCGCAGGATCTCGTATATCATCGGCAAAGAGCCAAGTGATCTGGAAGTGCGCTACTTTGGATTGAATCACTTCGGCTGGTGGACAAGCATCAAAGACAAGGAAGGCAACGAATATCTGCCGCAGATCCGCGATTATGTGGCGGAGAATGGTTATCTCACTCAAAAAGAAGTGGACACCCAGCATACTGATGCAAGCTGGCAGGATACGCATAAAAAAGCAAAAGACTTATTGGCAGTTGATCCAAGATTCCTGCCGAACACCTATTTAAAATATTACCTGTATCCTGATTATGTGGTCGAACATTCAAATCCAGAATTCACCAGGGCTAATGAAGTGATCGCCGGCAGAGAAAAGACGGTATTCTCAACAGCAAGGACCATCGTGGAAAGAGGAACAGCAGATGGCTGTGAATTCGAGATGGGTGCCCATGCAACCTTCGTCGTCGACCTAGCACGCGCGATTGCTTTCAACACGCATGAAAGAATGCTGCTGATCGTTGAAAACAACGGAGCCATCGCCAACTTTGATGACGATGCCATGGTAGAAGTGCCATGTATCGTCGGAAGCAATGGCCCAGAACCATTGAGCCAGGGAAAGATTCCTGAATTCCAAAGAGCCCTGATGTACCAGCAGGTAACGGTCGAAAAATTAGTCGTCGAAGCCTATATCGAAGGCAGCTATCAAAAATTGTGGCAGGCACTGACACTTTCCAAAACAGTCCCAAGCGCAAAAGTAGCAAAAGAGATTTTAGACGATTTAATCGAAGCCAATAAAGGGTACTGGCCGGAATTGAATTAAGATTAGATAAATTGAAAGAGGCGAAAAACGCATGCGTTTTTCGCCTAGTTTTATTATTTGTAGCAAAAAGGGCAATTTGAGGGAGGCTCCATTTTAAGGACCATTTTTCTGTTTTTTCATGTGTCGAAAAAATGTGCGAGTTTGTCAATCCTTTTTGTGTTTACAATGTCAACAAGAGTGTTATACTTATAGTTGACATAGGTAAAGTATTTGTTGTGGAACCGAGTGGTGTCGGAGCCGCGCGAATCATTAGTTACGCTTTTCGTATGGAGCGGAACCTCCATGCAAAATTGAACATCATGTTCATGAAATTGGATCAGGTTTGACCGACCGAATCCATTGCCATAAGCGGGCATGCTATGGCAAAAAAAAGTCCTCCTGACCAGAGGGCTTTTTTTCATGCACATATCAGGGAAGGAACTTATACCCTGCTCACACTCCCGGCCCTTTGTGAGTGGTGTTAGGCATAGGCGGCATACTGCATTTCAAGCCCTGTTGACCGACAGAACGTACTTTGCAGCTTTATGGCTAGTATAATTAGGGCATAGTTCCTTATAATATGTTTAAGTTTGTTACTTTTATAGTGCTAGTGCTGAAATGATTTCAGCTAGTGGTGCTAACTGGCTCAAATCGACACCAGTGTGCAAGAAAAGGAATAAAATGCCTGCACCTGCGACCAACAGAATGGCTGGCATCCAGGCTGTAACCAATACAGCCTTTCCTTCTTGCTGGGTTTTGTATGCCAAAGCTTGCTTACGTGACATAGGCTTTTTCTTTGTCATGAAACCCATCCCCCTTTCTCGGTAGAATGAGGGCTGGGCAACCTATCCATTTCTTATTATAGCAACTATTATCGATGGAATAAATTTAATTTTCTCGACAAGTGAACTTCCGAAGGTCTCACAAATTAAATTGTTAGAAAATAACTGCGGCAAATTTAGATGGATAACTATATGCAAATTTTTAATCGCTTAAAAGTCGATTGTGTCATACTACCATTTAAAGATAAACATGAGTATCACCAAATTCATCTTCTTTAAAATTGTAAATTAGATTTACTTTAAGAAAGCCTGTAGGAAGCATAGGGAGATACCTTATGCTTTTGTTAAGTAAATAGCCCGTTGAAATAAGAGCCTGTAGAAACTTATAAACGCTAGCTTAATAATGGTAAGTTAGCTAATGCCTCTTTTAAATTTGGTAAGAGCCAGACATGCAGTTGTTTTTTTATCTGGTTAATAACCAAGAAAATGAGGTCCTTAGGCCCAAATACCGTCCCAAGTCCTTTATTGTCCTTTTGCTTCATTCCTTGAGCGGCATGACTCACTTGGATATACAAAAAGGGGGAAGGCAAGCAGATTTGGAAAAAATCTGCTTTTTTCTATTGATTAATTTAATTCTTACAAATTCGATAAAGAAACATAAAAGTCTCATCCAAAAGTTGTAGATAGCTTACACCGTTCTTCCGAAGAGATTGCTTAATGGTTTTCTTATAATAAAGATAAGAAAACTCATAGGATGGTGTTCAAAATGAACCATTATATATGTAATACGTGCGGTGTCCAATATCCCCATTCTGCCCATGCTCCTGAAACCTGCTTGATTTGCGCTGACGAAAGACAGTATATCCATCCGGATGGACAGTCATGGACAACGCTCCAACAGCTTGTAGATTCAGGGAAATATAAAAATACCATTGTCCAAGAAGAGGAGGGACTGTACAGCATTACGACTACTCCTTCGTTTGCGATTGGGCAGACAGCCTATTTGGTCCGGAATGAAGGGTTCAACTTGTTATGGGACTGCATCACCTACCTGGACGAAAAAACTGAAAAGGAACTACATTCCCTTGGAGGAATCGATGCAATCGCATTATCCCATCCGCATTATTATTCGACACAGGTTGAATGGGCTGAACGATTCGGAGCAAGCATTTATATCCACGAAGCGGATCGTCAGTGGGTCTCTAGGCCGAGTGACAGGATCATATTCTGGTCTGGTGATTCCCTTGAGCTTGATGCGGGTGTAACCTTGTATCGATTAGGTGGTCATTTTAATGGAGGAAGTGTTTTACATTGGGAAAATGATGTGAACAAGCAAGGGGTACTGCTTACTGGTGATATTATTCAAATAGTGGCTGACCGAAAATGGGTAAGTTTCATGTATAGTTATCCCAACCTGATTCCATTGCCAGCTAACAAGGTTCAGGAGATGGCAGCTAAAGTCAGCGTTCTAAATTTTGACAGATTATATAATGCATTTCATCGTGTCATTAAGGAAGATGCCAATCAGTCTGTACAAAAATCCGCTAAGAGATATATTGAGGCTTTGGAGGGGAAGTTCGTTAATATCAGTAATTAAAATAATCATTATGAAGATAACGCCTGGTTGATGAAATCAGGCGTTTAACTTTTAAATGGGAGCAAGGGGACGGACCTTATGCTTCCATCACCTACGCTCAAGAAAGAAGCAAAGGAAACATTCCTTTGCTGCATCAGGTTTTTATAATTGTGTGTTGGTAAAATACTAACTAATGTAATATGCTTATATTTCATTGCTTTTGGTTTTACCCATGTAAAATGGTTAAGACTATTCAATGAGCGGTACATCAACGTAAAGAATAATGGAGTTGATTCAATGAGTAAAACCAAGGGTAAAAGCGGAACAGGCAGAGGAACAGGCAAGAAAGGCTGGAACCGCTGGCAAGCTAGTGCAAACAAAGCAAAAAGTGCTAAACCTTACAAAAGCAAAGGTGTAAAAAACACAGATGGTTCCAAGACGAGTAATGATGACTGATATAGATTTCAGAAAACACATAGAGTTGATTCTCTAAGTGTTTTTTTGCTTTAGATGACAGTGTGTTCCTAAGCGTAGTGACAGGATCATATTCTGGACTGGTGATTCTCTGGAGCTTGATGCGGGTGTAACATTGCATCGTTTGGGTGGTCATTTTAATGAAGGAAGTGTTTTACATTGGGAAAATGATATGATCAAGCAAGGGGTACTTCTTACTGGTGATATTATTCAAATAGTGGCCGACCGAAAATGGGTAAGTTTCATGTGTAGTTATCCCAACCTTATTCCATTGCCAGCTGACAAGGTCCAGGAGATGGCAGCTAAAGTCGGTTCTAAATTTCGATCGACTATATAATGCTTAACATCGTGTCATTAAGGAAGATGCCCATCAGTCTGTTCAAAATTCCGGAAGAGGTATATTGAGGCTTTGGAGGGAAAGTTCGTTAATATGAACAATTAAAATGACCAGAAAATAACGCCTGGTTGATAAAGCCAGGCATTTAGGGTTCAAGCATTTGCAATGAGCCATACATTAAAAAGAGCATTTCCCAAATCCATTATTTTGCTACGTTTATAGCATAGAGTTTAAGCTCCTCATCGTCTTGAGGAAGAGTCACGTATCCTTCAAAACTCATCCCAAGCTTTTCAAGGAGTTTTGAGGAGGAGGCATTATCTTTGGTTGTAATGGCAACGATTCGCTCCAAACCTAGTTTACGGGCATATTCCAATGTTCCTTTTGCTGATTCAAAGGCATATCCTTTTGATTGATGTTCGGCAAGAAAGGCATATCCAATATCGACATCCTCCAGTCCATCCCGTTTAATCAGGCCGCATAAACCCATCGGCAGTTGGCTCTCTTTTAGTTCAACCACAAAAAGTCCGAACCCCACTCGTTCATACATCTTTCTTGGCCCGGTCAAAATATAATTCTTGGCATCCTCAAGCGACCGAATGCCTTTATCGCCAATATATTTTAGCCACCCTGGTTCATTCAGCAGTTCGTAATGCTTTTCTTACCAAACCTTCTTTGTGACCATTGCGCACTAACGCTTCGTAAGAGCATGGAAACGTTCACTATGTCTCCTTTTAATAAAGATACCTACTGACGAAAGAGGAGGAATTTAGTAGAATAATAGCAGGAGATTGTAAAAAAATGGAGGGTTTCTTTGTGTTGAATTCAGCGAGAACTATGTTAGCAGTCTATAAAAGAAAGACGATTGAGCTGTCTGAGTTGGAAATCATGTTGCCACGTATGTCATATGAACAATTTGCCCAAACTGTTCTTTCACTTGAAGAAGAGGGTGTAATTGAAATGATGAAATCAAAAGGACGAAACACACGGAATCCATCTCTAGCCTATGTTTATCGCATTCACACCACCCCTCTGAAACAGGCTCACCATGCTGACCTCTTAAAACACAGGATCCTTTTGCATCCATCCATTCAACTTGACTCGTATTTTTCCGAAGAGCCTTCTCTTTGGAATCACGATTCTCCATACATACTGAAGATAAGTAGTTATATAGAAGAAAAAGGTTTTCCTGCCTATGAAGTTCCTGCACCTGAGCGGAGTGTAGAACTTATTGGTGATGAAAAGTGGATCACGGAAAAGCGTGGAGAAGAATTACTTAAACGAATCGGGCTCCTGGCCCCAATGAAAATCATCCCGGTAGCAGATCCTCTGATGTTTTCTTTGAATCCAAGTGCTATAAACCGGAACAAACACCTCCATTTGATTGTGGAGAACAAAACGACGTTCCAGGCATTAGAGGACGCACTGCCAAAAACGGTGTTCACAACTCTAATTTACGGATGCGGTAACAAAATCATTAAGAGCATCGAGCAGTTTGATCGTCAACTTCCGCTATCCAATAAGAATCATGAATTTTATTACTTTGGCGACATCGATCGGTCCGGCATCTTTATATGGCATAAGTTGAATCAAAAAGTTCCTGCCAAGCTTTATTTACCCTTTTACCAGGCATGCCTAAGCAAAGATACACTTGCCGGAAAGACCAATCAGCGTTATGACCAAGAAGCGATCTTGGAATTCCTGACTTATTTTTCAAAAGGTGAGAATCTTCAGCTACTAACCATGTTGGAAAATGGACAATACCTTCCTCAGGAAGTGTTGAAGACGAAGGAGTTACAGGAAATTTGGAGGCAATCTCATGGAATTGAATGAACTAACGGAAGTGACGTCAGGGTTTAAAGAGCGAATGCGCCGCCTGGCATTGTTTGATCCCCTATATGAACTAGAACGCAAAAAAATGAAAGACCAATTGGATCAGCCAATTGATATGAAAGGACTTGGATTGCTCTCGTTGCTCTTTTTCTTCGAGCAAAAAATCATGCGGAAAATGAAGACGGGCACAAAAGACTTGGCAAAGTTCCTTCAGCGAATATCGGCACGCCAGTATACGCTGGATATCCAAACTTGTGAAGAAATTGCCACAGCCATCATCATGACATTCAGGCCGGCGACGGGGAAAAAGCGTTCCTATTCCTTCTTTAATTGGGAGGAGTTTAAGGAAGATGAGCTAGAATACTCATTGCTTAAGGCGAATAATTTCGATTCTATAACGAACACGCAATATTACACACTGGATGAAGATGGACTTGAGCTCGTGTTTGCCACCAAAGAATTCTATAGTGAGTTCCAGCTTTCCATCAATCAGCTCATGCTTCGGAAACAGCTAGAGAAAGGCGAATTCAAAGGTGCCCTCCGCCAAATCAATGAAATGAGAATCGACGTCGAGTCACTAAATGAACGGATGTTAAAATTGCGTCACGAAATACAGCGCAGCATCGTTTCGGAGGAGACCTTCGACCGTTACAAACAGCTGCTCGAAGATATTCATGCTAGACTGGAACGGGAAAATGAGGAATTTACCGAGCTCCGCCAATTTGTAAAAGAAACAAAAGACCGCTTGTATGAAAAGGATTATCACAAAAAAGAAGCCAAAACCTATAAGTATGTCCTAGAAATCACCAATCATCTGGAAGAGGTCCATTATGAGCATTCGAGATTGCTTGAGCAAAGCATAGAATTAAAGAATCATACATTAAAGGCGGCTCAGGAATCCCTCTATTATACAGGAATCGATGCATTCAATTTCGATCAGGACATTAACGCAAAAATCATCGGGACACCGCTCCCGCTTGAAGCAATGAAAGGATTGCTGCATCCGTTCCTGCATGTTCAACAGGAGCAGTCGTGGTCTCCGCTGACACTTTTTGCCGAACAGAATATCCGCGAAGAACGCGAGGAATCCGTCGAATTCGGGTTTATGGAACTTGACGATCAGAAGGAGAACAATTACCAGCAAATTTTGCGGAAAAATTACGGGCATGTAATGAAATTGATGTTGGAGGCATTGGATGAAGGAAAGAATCAACTTTCTGAAATCCTCACATACATACGTGAAAAAGATAACCCATTATTGAATCAACGATTTTTGTATGATTTTTGGCTCATTCTCCATCAACGCTCACCAGTATCAAGTGGACCTATTGAACGAGAAGAAGATGATGCTAGTCATATTATGGATGATGCACTGGCATTGTTGGGGAGCAGGACATTGCTGGTTTTTGAAAAGGGGGAAACTCTTCATGTAACAGAGCGATTTTCGATTCAGGAAATGGAGATTGTTTTAAAGGAGGATTTTGAAAATGAATTATAGCGAAAGCAAAGTTATGCAAGCTTTTGAACTATATATGATCCTGGCAAGAGATGGTCAGGCCGGAAGCGATTCCCTTTCATTATACATAGCAGATGATTCGGTTCGGGCGCTGGTGGACGGCTTTGCCCACAAAGTCGATTGTGTCATCGTGCCTGCTGGTGAAAAAATGTATATGATTCCTAAGACAAAGCTTTCTCCATTTCATGTGAATAATGACTATATCAAAAGGACTTACCTGAAATCAGGAGCGACCAATGCTGATTTATATTTGCTCTACTTTGCATCGATTGTGCTGTTCGGCGCCTTTTATGATAGCTATCAGACGCTTGAGCCGACTCGGGACTTTCTTCAGCTCGATGATTGGGTAAAGCTAGTTCATGAGCGAATTGATTTGCTGAAGGAACTGGATGATGAGATGTTGAAGGAACGAGAGAGAGAGTTTTCTTATAATTGGGGCCAGATTGTTGGTAAGTGGGATGACATGAATGATATCAAAGAAAGTGCCAAGAAGCAGAGCGGAAACACGATTAGCCGGTTGAGCTTTATGGATACGGTGAAACGTTTTCTTGTTGCCCAAGAATTAATCGCTGAAATTGGTAATAACGAAATCATTCTGACTGAAAAAGCTAAAACGATCGTCCAGCGCTTTTTCATGGAAGTGGAGTACAACAAAGGCATCCTTGAGTTTATCTATCAATGGGAGGAGGAAGCGGAATATGCCGACCATCAGTAAGATCCGCTTTACGAATGTCGTCTATGAAGATGGCATGAAACGGTACAATGATGAACTATTTAGATTTGACGGATACAATGGTGCGATTCTACTAGAAAATGGAGGAGGGAAGACGGTCTTTATCCAAACCGCTCTGCAAGCGATTATGCCCCACACTTCACTAGCTGAACGAAAGATAAAGCAGACGTTGCAGCTTGATAATTACCCTGCGCACATCGCGATTGAATGGATTCTCTCTGATTCGCCTCGTCACTATTTACTTACATGTGTCAGTTTGTTTTTAACCAAGAATGGATTGGATTCATACCGCTATGTATACGAATATAAGGCTGGAGACAAGAGTGGGATTGAAGATCTGCCTTTTGTCCGGAAAGATACCAATCGCCCTTCCGACCGGGGAGAGATTTCCGATTACTATTCCAACATGGCGCATCAGAATATGAATGCCCACACTTTTTCAACGATTAAAGCGTTCCAGAATCATATTGAAGATCAGTATCACATCATCACAGACGAATGGGAAGCGGTTGTAAAGATTAATAGTACAGAAGGGGGAGTCGAAGCTTTTTTTGATGAATGCAAGCAGACGAACCAGCTTTTTGACCGCCTGTTGATTCCGACAGTGGAAGGCGCCATTGCAGGACACCACGCGAATACGTTCGCAGACACATTTGAAAAGCATCGAGCCAGCTTCAAGCTGTACAAAGAATTAAAGGAACAAATTGAAGAAAACAAGGCCATCGAGGAACAACTCAACCGATATGCCTCGACTTATGAGAGACTTTTTGAACAGCAGCAGGCGTATCAGCGAGTCAAGGGACGGGCCAAAGCTGTTCTAGAGGAAATTTCTCGGCAAGAACAGCATGCTTTGCAAGAGCTTAAAGGTCTCGTTGAAAAAATGACGCAATGGGAGCAGGAAGAAAACGAGAACAAGAAAAAGGTTTTCTCTCTTGATCTATATAAAGAAAGGCTTCTCTTGCAGACCATTGAAGCCGAGTGGAAAGAATCTGAGCAGCAGCTCCATATAGTTCAAGAAAACCTTTCAGCTTCAAAAAATCAATATCATTCCCTCAAGCTTGCACAGTTGAAAAAAGAATGGAAGGAAGCGAGTGAAAAACTTGCCTTTCATTTGGAGAAGTTGGCGGAATTGGACGAGGATGAAGACATTCAGGATATTCAAGATCGGCTGGAGGAGAATAGCCGTGAACTGAAGGGTTATTTTAGCCAGGAAATCGAGGCAAGTCTGAAACGGACTCAGGACTTAAAAATTGAAAGGCGCCCGATTGAGGAAGCGTTGAAACAAATGGAAAGGGATAGGCAGAAACAAGAAAATGAGCTCGAACAGGTAAAAGGACTGCTAAATCAAAAGATTGGAACCATCGATACCTTAGAAGCCCAGTTGAAGCGGATCAGGCAGCGAATTCTATCTAATCCGAATCAGGAAACGGTGAAAGAGAGTGTGCCAAAATGGGAGCAGCGTCTTGGACTCTTGGATGAACAGACCGTTCAATTGAAAACGGAAAACAAGAGGATCGCCACATTCCTTTTAGAGTTGGAAGTTCAGCAGGAGAGATTAAATACGGAGAAGAGCCAGAAATGGGAAGTGTATTCAAAATCAAAGCTAGAAGTGGATCTAGCGGACCAAGATCACGATAAAGTAAAAGTAGTGCTGGCTAGACTTCGCCCCCAATGGGCACAGGTCGATTCACTGTATTTGAAACAAGATTCAATTGTGCGTCAAGTTCGGGATCAGCTTGAGGGTTTGGAACGGGAAAGGGAATCAAGCTTGTTCAAGGAGCGGATTGCCTATAGACGCATCGATGACTATGGAGAACAAGATCTATTTTTTGCCGACCCTTTCCTTGAAAAACAAATCATTAAGTGGACAAACCAATTTAGCTTTTTGCAAACGGGCGTTCAATTTATTCAGTCGCTTGAAGAGTCTGCCACAGAAAGTGCAGCTATCTATCCTCTCTGGCCGGTTACCTTGGTGACCACTGCCACTGACATGTCGCATTTGCTCTCAAAGGTACAGTCTGTTCAGCAGCAGCTGCAATTTCCCATTAATGTGATGACAATCGAACAGGCAAGTGCCATTGTACAGGGTGAGAACACGGAATCGAATGTTGTGGCACCGGCTCATTGGCGTGAAAACCATTCGCCTGATCTTTTTCAAAAATGGAAACTAACGATGATGCAATACGCTGAGAAAGCCAAGAAGGATCGACTTGAAATCGAAGGACAATTGGAGAGGTGGAAAAAAGCAGATGCCCAGCTTATCGAATTTTTTCAAAACTATCCTTATGAGGAAGTACAACAGCAAAAGAGTTATGTACATGAGTTATTTCAAACTCTTAGCCAGTTAGATATCCAGATAAGGGATAACCGAGCAACCATTTCGGAAAATAGGGAACTGATGAAGTCCCAGGAAGACCGGGTGAAGGTATACTCAGATGAGCACAATGGTCTGGAAGGAAAGTTGAAGGATGCACGTGAATACCTTCAGTTGGAGAAAGAACGGAATGAACTGCTTAGCCATCGGGAGAAACTGGTTGAACAATCGGGGAAATCGGAGCGGCAGATCAAACGCTACAAAGAGCATGAAAAGCGATTAAAAGAAGAACTGGATTTGAAAGAGAAAGACATTTGGGAAGAAACAAGCTATGCTAAAAGGCAGCAGGCTGACCCTTTATATGCTGAAGTGATAAACGTTCAACCGGTTTACGCCAATAAATCAAGGGCTGTTTTACAAGAGGCAAGAGATGAACTGAATTTTGCTTTGAGGAAGCTTTCCGGTACGAGGAATGAAATAGAATTGAAGATTTCCCATACCCGAGAGGAACTTAAGAGGATTGAAAAAGGAATGGAAGATGCAAGGCTTGAGCATGCTGACCTGGATGAGGAAATAATCTTCCCGCCAAATGGAACTGAAAGAATTTCATCGTTACGACTGCGAATTAAGGACCTTGAAGAAACTGTTCAACAGGAAACGAAGAAGTATAACTCGCAGAATACTTTAAAAATCCAACAGGATAAAGCAGTTGAGATCGCTCAGGAAAAATTCGCAACAGCCTTTCCGCAGGCAGAGCCAATCTTCTTTACAAAAAGCGCAGCGGACATCCAGGAAGAGTTGCAAGAAGAGGCAATAATACTAGAGGAGCGAAAAGCCTTTTTACAAAAAGAACAAACGCGCTTGGAAGGAGAAATCAACTCCCTCCAACAGGCTTTTCATCAGCTTGACCGCTTTGAAGAAGCCCATCATTTTAAAGGACCAACCGTCAAAGCCGCCATTTTGGAAGAAGACGAACTTCAAGCCTTTACCTATCGAAGAAAGGATTTTGTAAAAGGAGTTACGGATCAGTTGACCAGAATGAGTAATCTTGTTGGGGCTGAAAAGGGAAAAGTCGAACATGCAAAAGAAACGTTTAAGCATTTTTGCAAAAACAATATCACGAACGTAAAAATGCGGGAAATGGCACGGCAGGGAATTGACAGCAAGAAGACGTATGGGGAAGTGCTAGAATTCCAGAGGCACATGCAAAAGCGGATCCAGACCGCGATCAAATACAATGAAGCGACGATCATCGACCATGACAAACAGCTCGAACAATTCGTCACCCATATCAACAGCCACTTGTTTACGATTGCGGGCGAACTAGCCTTGATTCCTAAAAAGACGAAAGTCAAAGTCGACGATAAATGGAAGGAAATCTTCCAGTTCTCCATTCCAGCATGGACGGAGGAAGAAGGAAAAAGCAGGATCCGCAAGCACATTGAATGGATATTGGGGCAATTGGATTCAGACCGATTTTTAAGTAGTGATGGAACCGAAGATTACGGCAAGATGCGCAAAGAGATTGAAACGTGGATTCACTCCAAACAGCTTCTCCGCATTGTCATGAATAATGAGAGCATGAAAGTGACCTGCCGTAAAGTCACAAACGATAATCAGGTGACCACCCGATCGTACTCATGGGAGCAGTCCAATGCCTGGTCTGGAGGAGAAAAGTGGAGCAAAAACATGACCCTCTTCCTCGGTATCTTAAATTACGTTACCGAAAAACGGAAACACTCAGTTGCTAAAACTAAGCGCCATCGAGTAGTCATCATGGACAACCCATTCGGTAAAGCATCCAGCGATCACGTCTTGAATCCAGTATTCTTCATTGCAGAACAACTTGGATTCCAGATCATCGCCCTAACCGCGCACGCCGAAGGAAAGTTCCTGCGCGACTACTTCCCAGTCATCTACAGCTGCCGCCTACGAAAAGCAGCAGACTCAAACAAACAAATCATGACCAAAATCAAACAACTACACCAAGCCTATTTCCAGGATCATGAACCACAGGCCCTGGAGCGATTGGGAGAGGTAGAGCAGTTGGAGTTATTCTCATGAGTTAAAATAAAGCACGGAGATCAAGGTTTCCGTGCTTTGTTGTGTTTTCAGCTGAGGGAGTAAGGGATGGACCTTTTGCTCCTTTTTCGTAAAGGTTTTTGGAAGCTACGAGTTTGTGCTTCTTTTTTGGTGGGTGGTAATGGGACATGCCCTATCTTCGTTCAACACTGAGGGGAGGGAGCTGTCCAATTGTCTCCAATTTTGTGTAGGATAATAAGATTCTTTTTTTGTGGTTTATAAGAGGTTAAATGAAGAAAAATGTCGAATATATTTTGTGAGAATTCTATATATTTGTGGTGATCTTGATGAGTAAGTCAAAGAAGAAGTGGTTAAGTCGGTTTATTGGATTAGGGTTGACTTTAATAATTTTGTTAGCTGTGGGAGAGGTAATTGTAAAGATTATCGAGTTTTTTCTTCCACAAAAAGAGATAATGCCATTTGATGTTATTAAATGGATTGGAATAGTAGTCGCAGTTATTGTCATTACGAATGGGTTGGCAAAATACCTTAGAACAAATCCCAGTGCAGTTTCTATCGGATTTACTAATATTCCAAATTTCATGTATGATGAAGCTTTTGAGAAAGAACAACACTACTTAGATAAAAGTCTCATTAAGGAAAACGATGAACTAAATAAGAAGATAGAGGATTTAGAGGAAATAAACATTGATTTAATTGAAGAAGTGGAATTAAAGGCTATTGATCTGGACGAAGTAACGTACATAAGTGATATATTCATTCGTCACCATAAAAATGCCAGCCGGCTTGTTAGGTCCTTGATTCAATTGCTGGATGAAGGAAAACCGACTTGGAAATATGAATTTTGTAATAACATTCTAGATGAGTGCGTAACCATCTTATTGGAGGATCGTGCGGATAAATCATCCACAATTTATTTTATTGAGGAAGAAGAGCTTAAGATGTTTGCTTACAACAGGATTGAATTTAGTTCATCACGGGAAAGGGTGTTTAAAAAAGGAGAAGGATTTGCAGGACATATTTGGGATGTTAATCAAACCGTATTAATAAATAATGTTAACGAAGAAAATGAACACTTCCAAGGAAAGTTTGCACCAAAACATGAGTACGGGTCAATATTGGGTGTCCCAATTAGGATTGGTAAAAAGGTTGTTGGAGTATTATGCATTCAAAGTGAGGACCCTGAGGATTTTGCCGAAGATGATGAAAGGACAGTTGTTTTTTATGCTGATATGTGTGGATTAGCTCACTTTTATGATAAAATGTTAATAAGCGGGAAGGAGTGATTATTATGTCAACATTAAAAAGTAGAACGAATGGATTAAGAATAGTCCAAAGAAGAAATCAAAGGTTGGCTTCCTCCCACAATAGAACAAATCAACTATTGAAAAGAGCTGCTAGTTTAGGGTTAGTTGAAACATATGAAGATGACCATGGCAGACTAAGAACAAAAAAAGAAAAGATGTTGACCAAGCAATAATTTTATTTGGTGATGTTTTGCCATTTGCAAAGAATACTTTTCTTTTATATTGAATATTACTTAGAACCTAATTCCATGTGGAATTAGGTTCTTGCCATATATTAAGAAGCGGGAGATGTGTGGGATGGTACTGGTCAGGGACTGAAGAACCCCCCTTGTTTTACCTTGACGACACCAATAAAAACCGAATGCTCTGATCGGTATGGTTATACCAATAATGAGTTTCGCTAGCGGAAAAGAACCAGGATTCTCCTTGTTGCAGTTCAATCATCTTTGTACCTATTTGCAGTGTCAAAGTTCCTTCTATTACATAGACAAATTCATGTCCGCTATGTGCGAAGGGCTGCCCGTCGCTCTGGTTTGCTGGAAGTGTAACGAGTATGGGATGAAAGTCCGGGTTTGGGACTTGTTGTGTCAGGTCTCTATAATGAAATGATGGTCCACTCACAGGCTCATTGTTACTTGGAAAAAAAGTACTTGGATTGACGCCAAGAACTTCGGATATTTTACGAAGGGATTCCAATGTGACGCTGGACTTCCCGCGTTCTACTTGTGATAGAAAGCTGATGGATACACCAGCCCCTTCGGCAAGTTCTTTCAAAGTCATATTTTTCTCTTTCCGGATTTCTTTAAGTCGTACACCGATCATAAAACCTCACCTACCTATTCCTATTTTTCCCTTATATATGGATTGTGTCAATCTGAACAAAGTTGACAGAATATTTATCGTTATCTAAAATTTAATTGAAGTGACACTTCAATTTTAAAAGGGGAGGAAGACAAAATGCAACAATTGGATAAGAAAACAACTTATCGTGTATTGATTGCCAGCCTTGTTGGCAGTTCCATTGAATGGTTTGACTATTTTCTATATGGAACAATGGCCGCACTTGTATTTAACCAATTATTCTTTGTCAACGAGGACCCGACAGTAGGCTTGCTTTTAGCGTATGCATCGTTTGCACTTTCGTTTTTCATCCGGCCATTTGGAGGAATCATTTTTAGTCATATCGGGGATCGAATCGGCCGGAAAAAAACACTCGTTTTAACATTGAGCTTGATGGGTGCTGCAACATTCGCAATGGGTATCTTGCCTACATATCAAGCAATTGGTGTAGCTGCACCAATCATTTTGATCACGCTTCGTCTGATCCAGGGACTTGGAATCGGCGGGGAATGGGGAGGAGCTCTGCTGCTTGCAACTGAGTATGCTCCGCCAGAACGCAGAGGATTCTTCGGATCCATCCCGCAAATGGGTGTGACGATCGGAATGGTGATGGGTACGCTCGCTCTTTGGCTCATGAGCTTATTGCCAGAGCAGCAATTCATGTCATGGGGCTGGCGCGTGCCATTCATCTTTAGTGCATTGCTCGTGGTCTTTGGTTTATGGATCCGAAAAGGAATCGATGAGACACCAGAATTCAAGGAAGTTCAGCAAAAAGGTGAAATTCCAAAGCTGCCAATCGTCGATACACTTCGCTATTACTGGAAAGAAGTGCTCATCACAATCGGTGCGAAAGTGGTTGAGACAGCTCCATTCTATATTTTCAGTACGTTCATTGTTTCGTATGCGACAAGCACTCTAGGATTCAGCCGCTCCGCTGTGTTAGGTTCCGTCATGGTTTCAACCGTCATTACGACGATCCTTATCCCAATCATGGGAAGTCTGTCAGACCGAATTGGCCGCAAGAAAATGTATATCGCCGGTACATTGGCGATGATGGCTTTCGCTTTCCCATACTTCTGGATGATTCATCAAGGCAGTGTGCTCATGCTGGTGTTGGCGACGATTATCGGCCTGGGGATCATTTGGGCTCCGATTACGGCAGTACTTGGAACCATGTTCTCTGAAATCTTTGATGCCAAGGTTCGCTATACCGGGGTCTCACTAGGCTATCAAATCGGTGCCGCAGTTGCTGGCGGTACAGCGCCGCTCGTTGCTACAGCGCTGCTCGCTTCATTCGATAATTCTTACGTTCCAGTTGCACTCTACATCATGTTCACTGCTGCGGTGTCACTGATTGCCATCTGGGCAGTGAAAAGCCGCGTTGAACCAACTGTGATCACTGGTAAAATGAGCTCGGCCAAATAATTTGGCCGAGTTTTTTCTTAAAAAGGAGAGATTCTATATGCTTATACTGAACGAACAACTGATCCAGTCCATCTATAAAATCGAAGATGCCATTCGCGATGTCGAAGCCATGTTAGTGGCCATTCATGAAGGCCGTGTTGAAAATCCTCACCGGACAGTACTGAATGTCCCTGAACGCAACGGATCTGTTCTCTATATGCCAAGTTCGGATGGAACATCCATGGCAGCGACCAAAATTGTCTCAATTTTTCCTGATAACAGCTCAGCCGATCTTCCGACCACACAAGGAGCCATTTTACTCACAGAACTACAAACAGGAAGACATATAAGCTTACTGTCCGCTTCTTACCTGACAAGGTTGAGAACCGGCGCATTAAGTGCCATCTCAGCCCGCCACCTCGCCAGGCTCGACAGCCAGGTACTGACCGTCATTGGCACAGGCGGAATGGCCTTCGAGCAAGTACTGGGAATAGTGAACGTCTTGCCAATCCAAGATATCTATTTAATCAACCGTTCCATTGAAAAAACCTACACATTCGGCGAAAAGCTCAAAGAGGCAGGTATTACCGCTAAAATACATACCGGAGTCGACCGAAACGAAGCCGTCGCCCAGTCCGATGTCATTTGCTGTGCTACCCGGTCAACCGAAGAAGTATTTGATGCCGATTATGTAAAAGCAGGGACACATATTATCGGAGTGGGTAGTTACTTGCCCGAAATGCGAGAAATCCCGTTAGGTGCGATTGAAAAAGCAACGTTTATTTATGCAGATGATTATGAGGGGATGAAAGCTGAGGCTGGGGAGTTCATAGATGCCGTTCATCGAGGTAAATGGTCATTTGATCAGCTTTCAGGGACGTTGGCTGAACTTCATATGAATCCGGTCGAACGTCGAGTTGAGGATATTACTATTTTTAAATCGGTTGGGGCGGCTCATTTTGATTTGGCTGTGGCGAAGGGGGTTTATGAGAAAGCGGAGGGGAAGACTGAGGGGGAGGAGATTTTTTTGTAGGTTAAGGGGGAGGATTTTAAGGGAAATGGGGGAAGCATTTCATGTCCCCATTTTATTCCTTAAATGATATTTTAAATCTGAGAGATTAACTTATTGTTGACAGAGCAATTACTTCACACTGAAATATTACTTCTCAAGAGCATTAACTGAGTTCATCCTCGTATAGCTCAATTCATTGAATACTTCATCCAATAGTTTCTAATGCCTCAATCTAATAGTCAACAAAACTATTTCTTAAAAGAAAATCGTAAAGCCAATTTATCTATCTTTTATTTCGATTCCCGAGTGAGAGATGAGAACCTTCCTGTGTCTCGTTCTTTCAAAACTATTTTTTAAGTAAGATGTGAATGCCATCCTTGTATTTTAAGTTTTTCTTTGGAAGGGACTTATGGATTATTATCGTTCAAATAGCAGAAGATTACTTTATTTGTATCTATAAAGGTAAATGAAAAATTGTATTATTATGTTAAAATATTTCTAGAGTTTTCCTAATTCCTGAAAATTAGTGTAATAGAATTATAAGTTAAAGCGGAGGTTGAAATGTCGATTATAAAAGACAAATATAAGGTAATAGCTCCCCAAATAAAATATCTGTGTGATGAAGTTGTTTTAGCACAAGCATGGAAGAAGTCCCAATTATATATAAGGAAACATAATTGGTATGCAGATATATTGGAATTAGATTGTTCGACAGTTGACTTGGAGAATAATATCTCATTATGGATACGTGAGTTAGAAGATGAGAATTATAAATCTGACGCCATTAAGCTAGTTTTAGCACCTAAAAATAAACAATGGTATTTTTCAGATTCGAAAATCAAGGATATGACTCAATTATGGAGTTCGCGAAAAAAAGATCGATTAGATTTAAATGATGATCGAATTGACGATAAAGATGAAGAAATAAGGTTAAGACCATTAACGCACCTAACAATTAGAGATCAGACAATTTCAACTGCTGCGATGCTATGTTTAGCAGATGCTATAGAAACTTGCCAAGGTCCCACTGAGGAAAGTAATTATTTTTCAGCACAAAAACAACAAATTTATAGTTATGGAAATAGGTTACACTGTAATTGGGAATCAAATCCTCAGAAAAATAAAAAGGGAATATTTAGCTGGGGAAGTTCACAAAGTTATAGACAATATTATCAAGATTATAGGTCATTTTTATTAAGACCAAAAAAAATCTGTCAAGGATATGCATCAGGACTTTCGCCCAATAAAACATTATATGTAGTATCAATTGATTTAAAAGAGTTTTATGATCATATTGATGTTAAAGCACTTATAGGTCAATTAAAAAAGCTATACAAAGAGTATTTTAATAACTACATATTGGACATTGAGTATAATAACGAGGATAAATTCTGGGACAAACTTGAGAGTGTTTTTTCATGGGAATGGGAAGATAGTGATATTGATAGTGCAAAAAAATTGCTTGGAAAGGATCTTCCTAAGGGTCTCCCTCAAGGGTTAGTTGCCAGTGGATTTCTATCTAATGCATATCTAATAAATTTTGACCGCATGGTTGGTGCCAAGATCGATAGTGCATTTACTCCTAAATCATTTGTTTTACTAGATTATTGTAGGTATGTGGATGATATAAGATTGGTGATTGAAGCATCCAGTGACATTGATATAGAAAAAATAAGTGAGTTAGTGACTAAAGAAGTAAATAAATTTCTAAAGGAATATCAAAAAAGTATTGGCACAGACTTTAATCTTAAAGTTAACGACAGTAAAACCAAAGTAACTCCGTATAGAGAGTTGATAGCACAAAATAATGTGTCATCTTTAATGAATATGTTCCAAGGAGTTATAAGTGGAACACCAGATGTAGATGAACTCCGTCAGGTCACCGGGGGACTTGAAGGATTACTTGGTTTATCGGAACAAATATTAAATGAGGTGAAGTATACTAATAATCCATTAACTCTTGCCAATATATCTACTCCAAACATAGATATTCGGGATGATACATTAAAAAGGTTTGTAGCAACTAGAATGGTAAGAACGCTTCGGCTTAGAAGAAGCATGACTGACCTTAGTGAAGTCGTAAATAAGGGAGATGACCTAGAGAATTTTACTGCAGGACAATTGTTAAATAATGAATTTGAATCTGCAGCAAGAAAATTAATTTCTGCCTGGTCCGCTAATCCTTCTCTTACCTTACTCTTGAAATGTGGTTTGGACTTATACCCGGACCCTGATTTACTCATTCCGGTTTTAGAAGCATTAAAAACTAAGCTATACGTACAACCGCAAGATAAGATAATAAAAAAAGAAATGAAGGTTGCAGAATATGTCTGTGCTGACTTGCTAAGAGCAGCTGCTACGGATATAGGATATCGTTTAGAAACCTATTATCCTGAATCGGCAGACCTTAAAGGATTCAGAGAGGAACTGGTAGTTTTTGCAAGAGATCTTCTTATCAATCGTCCTGAATCCCCTTGGTATTTAATACATCAAGCTATCTTATACTTAATATCATCAGGAGATTACGGTTATTCTTTAGAGTCAATCGAAAAAAATAAGGTGTTGAAATATGCATTATTGCAAGACATAGCTCTTTATAAAACAAGTATTAATTATAGTTCAGATATTATTACACTATCTCTTGTACTCCAGCAAATTCAGCCTAATACTGAAAAATACGTAACATGGTTTATAGAATTAATGAGAAATCAAGACGATGCAGATAAACGGAAAGAAGCGATAATGATAGTGTCTTTTAGCCGTCCAGATATAATGAGCAACATTATAAAATCTAGGAGATTAAAAAATGCTAAATGGATAAAGGAAATTCCATTTGAATTAAAAACCTCATTAAAACCTCTAGAGAATAAAGAAATAATCATAAAAGATGGAAGAAGACAATCTCTAATTAGGATTATACAAAGTAGTGAGAATCCTTTTAAACAGGAAAATGCATTATTAAAACTTGCATTATCCATTTTAGTTCATTCTAGGGGTCAAGAGGTTTTGGAAAAGGGTGTAATGGCTAGTGACATACTTCTAAAAGAAGTTAAATGGAATGAAATACAAAACCCAAGAAAAGAAAATTTTAAAGTGGATTTTCAAATTACTAATGATAGTATACAAAAGTATCGCGAGATTCCACCTTGGGTGAAAAAAGGTTATGAATGGTTGTATTCGTTGGGAAGAATATTACGTTCTTCTATAACGGGAGAATACGACTTCACGTCAAATGCTTTTCTTAAGAGGGAAGCTAACAGTTCATATAAAGGGCTTAAGTCTACTTGGTTTACAAGAAGGTTAGGGTTGAGTATTTATCCTAGAGGTCTTTTGAACGAACCTAGTCCCATCTCCCCTTGGCTTAGTGAATTCTTAATTAAATTGCTCCAATGGCCGGGAATTAAGGATTGGAGTGATCAAATCAATGAATTCGATAAAATTAATCATACCGGAGATTTAATAAAGATTATTAAAGATAGGTTGGATTTTCAAAATAAGATATATGGAAGTTTATCTAAGACCCCTTTTTACACTCTTCCTTTGCCACCTATTAAGGAGAAAATGAACCAAAAAATTCAAGTAGCAATAGTCCAACCGTTATTACCCAAGACAACGGATTTCAATGTGAAAGATCCTTTACATTGGACCCCTGCCTTTCGAGCAAAACATAGGAATCATATTGCATCCTTATGCAATCTAGTTAATAACCAGCTTAAAGCAAGTAGGTCTGCAGAAAGTTATGAAAGTGCTAGTAATTATTTAGATTTAATTGTTTTTCCGGAACTAACAGTACATCCAGATGATATTGATTTATTAAGAGGTTTGTCTGATGCAACTAAAGCAAATATTTTTACAGGTTTAACCTTTATATCTTCAAACGACAATAAATCTATAATAAACCAAGGGCTTTGGTTACTTAGAGCAGAACGATCTACTGGAAGAGAGTTTATATATGTCTATCAAGGCAAACAACATATGACAAAGTTTGAGAAAGAGATGAATATAAACGGTCACCGGCCGTACCAACTAATAATAAACATGGGGAATGGTCAACAAAACTTCAATATCACAGGGAGTATTTGCTACGATGCTACTGATTTAACTCTTGCCGCTGATTTAAGGGAAGTATCTGATATGTATGTAATAGCAGCAATGAACCAGGATGTACAAACGTTTGATAATATGGTTACAGCTCTTCAGTATCATATGTATCAACCGGTAATACTTGCAAATACAGGGGAATTTGGTGGCTCTACTGCTCAAGCGCCATTTACTAAACATGCTCGCCAAATTGCACATACCCATGGGAACAACCAAGTTGCTGTTAGTATTTTCGAAGTGGATGCATCCTCGTTTAAACATGGTGTAAATCCAATAAAGGTATCTCCACTTAAAACCCCACCAGCAGGATATATAGGTCGAAAGTGGTTTTAATGTTTTAATGTTTTTATACCAGGGGCGGCTCGACTTTTAAAGTTGAACTGTCCCTAGTTTTCTGGTAAATGATATATAAGTTTAATTAATGTTTGAAACTAATAGTATTATAAGCTCTATAAGCTAAAAAACCAATCACATGTAACCCTTAAAATGTGATTATCCGCCAAAAACTTTCGGAAGAGGGTTACAAATGTCTTATTCAATTATAAGTATTGAGGGGAATAAGTTTTATGTATATTAAATTAAAAACATTTTTTTCTTTGCATGCTTGGAAACATTCGTTAAATATTAAAACTTTTTTAATCCACTGGACTGCAGTCTTTGGAGTGATTTGGACGTTTATAGAATTTTTAGGTTATTTCTTTATTAAAGATGATGATTCTTTAAAACCTAATGTTTGGCTAGTTTTACTAGTGGGATTGTTTATTTCGGCTTGGATAAGTAGGCCTAGGTTATTACGGTCGGTACATTTGTCAGATAAGGATATTACATTACAAGTGGATGTGAATAATATATTTGAGATGAAGAATGGTTCCCTAATCATTCCTTCTAATAGTGCTTTTCAACATGACTATATAGATGAAGGTGCATTGATAGTCCAGCTTAGAGATCTTTTTTTTTCAGATTCCCAACTATTTGATGAAGTGATTTCAAATGCTCTTCGAAGCGAGCCAAAAGAGAATTTCAAAATTAGGGGTAAGCAAGTTTACAAGTATCCAATAGGAACTGTTGCCCAAATTCCAATACCTGGGCCTGGCGGAAGAGTAGCATATTTATTAGCTTCTACTGATTTAAATGAGCATGGAAGAGGAGAGCCGAACTTTGACCATTTGAAAACTGCTCTAAATTTATTGTGGGAGTATATAGGTCAACAAGGTGATACAAAACCTTTAATTATCCCAATTTTAGGAAGTGGACGGCAACGATTAACGCAAAATAGATTAAAAATCATTTCGCTAATAGTGAGTACGTTTTTGTCTAGTATAAAACACCGAAAATATACAAACAGTTTAACCCTTACAATCTTACCAAGGACATATTTGCAGAATATGTACAATCTTGATGAGATAGAAACGTATTTATCCTTAGCTGATAAGTTTGATGCTTAATTTGGGATTTCATAAAATTAATTAGCTAAATTCCCTGCTAAATTAAAGGGAGAATAGATTTGTAGAATTTTGTTAATTCGGAGTAAATAATTATGAACAAAATCAGTCAAACCATCCTAAACTTCCGCGACGAACGCAACTGGAAACCATACCACAACGAATAAGACCTAGCCATATCGATTTCTCTAGAAGCAAACGAACTGCTGGAGAACTTCCAATGGAAGAGCAGCGAAGAAGCTGTCAATGATTCGAAGCAAAACATAAAAGAGGAAATGGCTGATATTTTGATTTATCTTGTTCAGTTGGCGGATAAATTGGATATTGATCTGGAATCGGAAGTTTTGGGGAAGATGAAGAAGAATGCGCTTAAGTATCCCGTGCAGAAGGGGTGAGGGTAGTTGATTGTATATGAGGCGACGAAGGATGAGTTCTTGAGGGATGTTTTTGATGATGAGTTGGTGAACAATATTGTCAGCAATTATAACGCTAAGATTGGCCGGATTAATGAGCGGGAGGTTCGGTCTTGGCACAATTCAATGCAGTATATGCACAGGGTGTTGAGTGACAGCGAGATTCCTTTGGATGCCGGTGTTGCGATTGAGTTCAAGATTCCTCACACCTCGAAGCGGGTGGATTTCCTTATCTCTGGTTCTGACCAGGATGCCAGGCAATCGATTGTCATTGTTGAGTTGAAGCAGTGGGAAACTGTTGAAAAGATTGAGGGCAAAGAGGCTATTGTTAAAACGGTCATCAACAGGGGAGTGCATGAGACGACTCATCCCTCATACCAGGCTTGGTCATATGCAGCGTTGATCAAGGATTATAATGAGAATGCGCAAAAAGAGGAAATTCAACTTTATCCATGTGCATACCTTCATAGTTACATAAACCAGGGTGAGCAGGATCCGTTGACTGATCCTGTATATGATTATTATATAGAGGAAGCACCGGTTTTTGTAAAAGGTGATTCCGGTAAGTTGCGCGATTTTATCAAAAGATATATCAAACACGGTGATAATAAAGAGATCTTATATACGATTGATAAAGGGAGAATTCGGCCGTCCAAATCACTGCAGGATTCATTGAACAGCATGCTTCAGGGTAATAGGGAGTTTGTCATGATCGATGACCAGAAAGTGGTTTATGAGACAGCGTTGCAACTGGCAAGTGAAGCAGTACGGACAAACACTAAGCAGGTATTAGTCGTTGAGGGTGGCCCGGGTACTGGGAAGTCTGTATTGGCGATTAACTTATTGGTAGAGGCTACGAATCGCAGTTTAGTCTCTCAATATGTCACTAAAAATGCAGCACCGAGAAACATTTATGCGACTAAGCTTAAGCAGAATTTTCGCAAAGGCCATATTGATAACTTGTTTGTTGGATCTGGCAGCTATATCAATGCACCTGCAAATGAATTTGATGTTCTCGTTGTTGATGAAGCCCATCGACTAAATGAGAAGTCCGGTCTTTTCAGCAATCTTGGTGAAAATCAAGTCAAGGAAATTATCAATGCTTCAAAGCTGGCAGTCTTTTTTATCGATGAGCGACAGCGGGTCACTCTGAAGGATATCGGAAGTATCGGCATGGTTAAGAAGTTTGCTAGAGAATTTGGTGCATGGGTGTCAACGGTCAAGCTGGAATCACAGTTTCGCTGCAATGGCTCTGATGGTTATCTGAGCTGGATTGACGACGTGCTGCAGATTCGGGAGACAGCTAACTCGAATTATATCGGTACAAATTATGATTTCCGCATCTTTAAGGATCCCAACGAAATGCGTCAGGAAATTGAAAGGCTGAATAAAAAGAACAACAAGTCGCGCATGGTGGCTGGCTACTGTTGGAACTGGATCAAGGAAGGAAAGTCCAATACCAATTTTCACGATATTGAGCTACCAGAGCACAAGTTTAGTATGAGCTGGAATCTCGATAACTCCGCAACATGGGCGATTGACGAAAGCTCAGTAAATGAAATTGGCTGTATTCACACCTGCCAAGGACTTGAGTTTGACTATGTTGGTGTCATTATTGGTGATGACCTGGTATATAAGGATGGAGAAGTAATCACCGATTATACCAAACGCGCTAAAACTGACAACTCATTAAAAGGCTTGAAAAAAATGCTGAAGGAAAAACCTGAAGAAGCTAAGCAGCTTGCTGATGAGATTATCCGGAATACTTATCGTACATTGATGACGCGCGGACAAAAGGGGTGCTTTGTTTATTGTACGGATAAGTATTTAGAGGATTATTTTATCGAACGGGTTAAGGACATTCAGCAGAGTTATGAGGCTAATGAGTTTTTTAGGGAGATGCCGAGGGTAGCAGAAGATAAGACTAAGTATAAATAAAAAAGAAACAATTAGCTAGAAACTCAGTTTGAAAACGACTGAGTTTTTTTGTTGAGAAAAAATAGGAGATAGTCCAAAAGTGTATTGTAAATATGTGGAATTTGCCTTAATATAAAACTTGAAAAACAGCATAGGCAACATAAAAATAGCGCCTTAGTTATTTTTGAGGGGGAGAAACATGTATAAGAAAATCGCCATCTTAACGTTGTTATTTACTTTTGTATTTGGGACTATTTCTTTTGCACACTCAGGTAGAACGGACTCTAGTGGCGGTCATAATTGTAGTGAGAAATCTAAAGCGAAGGGACTTTGCACTGGATACCATAATCATAATGGAGGAGGAGCTTCTGAAGGGAGTTCTTCTGGTAGCTCTTCAGGGACTGCTCCTGCAGCAACCAGAAACGATAAGGATTGTTCTGATTTTGCAACCTATGATGAAGTGGTTGAATACTGGAATTCAAAAGGATACTCCGCTACATATGATCCAGAAAGATTGGATGGTTGGGGAAATGCTGTTGATGATGGGATACCGTGTGAAGCCCCAAGTGGCTATGACAAAACTAAAATAAACAATAGTCCTGAGCAGGTTCAATTCCAGAAAGATCAGCAAGAGGGTAAAAACGGTGAGCAGGAAGGATATGCTCAAGGCCAGAAGGATGGGTATCAAGGGAACACCAGCAACAACGCAGCTGCGAGTGGAAGTGATATTTTCAAGAATGGCTATAAAACTGGTTATGACAAGGGATATGAAGAAGGAAAAGCAAAGTTAGAAACTGAAAAGAAAAAGGCTAATGAAGAAGGATATTCATTAGGGAAGAAACAAGATAAAATTTCAATTCCTGAAACATATGCAGCTCACGCTCACTTAAAGGCAGCGTTTGAAGAAGGTTTTAATCAAGCTGTTAAAGAACGAATAGAAGCTAAGAAAGAAGAGTACTTTGCTATAGGTCTAAAAGATGGAAAAAATGATGTGAATAATCCACCAAAGGAAAAGGACTTTGGTGAAGCATATCAAGAAGGATACGAAGAGGGTCAAAAGGAATTAAAAGAGTCTTATGTTAAGCAGGGGTATGAAGCTGCTTTTAGCCTATTGGAATATAAGAAGCCTGACTTGAAAAACGAGAAGTTCATAGATTGGTATAAAAAAGGTTTTGAGTCTAACAAAGAGGTAGTAAAAATTAGAGACGCAGCACTTGCTCAAGGAAAGGGAGGGACAGAGTTGGCAATCCCTGAAGAATATACAAAGGGCGAAGTAGTCTATAAATTTTACTATGAACAAGGCTTTAAAGAATATGAAGCTGAGAAAGAGGATAGTCGACAGACAACTGCTGGGGGATTAGGTATAGCAGCACTTGCATGGTTGGGAAGAAGATTCTATGTGGCAAAGAAAATGATTGGTTAAGGGGAGGCCGCTATGGGAATTTACCGAACTGTCAGTCGTAAGGTTGAAGATGTATTTGTAAAGATTTTAGCAGCGAAGCAAGATTCTGATGTAGTAAAGGAAAAGGTTGCAAAGTACAGAACTGAAGCAGATCAAAAGTTGCAAGCAAAAAAGCTTGAGAAGGAAAAGAAAAGAGCAGAACAGACGAAGCTAAACAAACAAAGATATGAAGCTCAAGAAAGGCAGCGTAAAGAGAAGGAAGAGCTTCAAAGAAGAGAAGTTGAGGCTTTGCTATCCAAAGTGTTGGAGAATGGAGTTAATTGTGCTTCACAATATGAAGTTAACGAGATTAAGAACAATGAACAGTTTTTCCTAAATCTCGTGCAAAGAGTATTTGATACCAATGAAAAAGCTCTTACTTTCATTTTTTGTGAATTTGATAAATCAAGTAAGAAAGAGATAAAAGGATATCTGATACCAACAAATAAAAGGGTTTTATTTGTAACCAAAAACCTTACCTTCATGGATAAGTTCAGATATCAGACAATCATCAACGTCAACTGGTTTAAAGATGGCTTCCTTGAAAGAGGCTTAAGGATCCAATATGGCAAAAGGAAATTGGAATTCGATGAAATGTTTGACCAGCAACAAATGGAGAGAGTTGGAAATACTATTTTAAACAAGGCGACGAGTAGAGCGATATAATAGTGGACGGTCTAATGTTTCGTAAGCATTAGACCGTCCTTTTTATTTCATCCCCTCGCATGCCATTTTAGTATTGGTATACTTTTGATGAACTCATAAAGTATTTGCGTTTAATCAAACAAATGCTCTTCCAATTGCTAAGTGATTTAAAGATGGAAGTATATTGAGAAGTGGTATGTCATGATATATAGAGCCATAAAAAAAGCCTAAAGTAATCACTATCTGTCTATTTGGATATTTATGTTAAAGTTAAAATTAATTAGACTTATATATTGGGGAGATACAATTGATAGAGAAAATAAAGGATATTAACCTTTTGCTTACTAATAAAAGTTATTTATCAGCGCTTGCACTATCTTTAACTATACCTGATATTTGTGGACAAATTGAATATCCAGATTTGAAGAAAAAAATGGAGAACGAAATATAAGAAAACAATATGTAGCATGGTTTGATGATTGGGTAAACCAATATTTTGCAGATAATACAGGTTGGATAAAGGATGGCTCTAAGGCAAAAAATCCGTATTTTACGGGAGAGATGTGTTATTCTCTCCGTTGTTCTTTCTTACATGCTGGAAATTCGGATTTAAAGAAATGGGGCGAAGAAGAAGACGCGAATTTTTATTATTCATACGAATTTGAATTAGCAATAGGTGGAGCAGATAAAAATGGTTTATCTTGGGTAACCCCTACTGAAAATAGCTTGAAAATATTAAAGAATAGAACAGTCTGAGTAAATATCGATAAATTGTGTGAGTACATATGTCTATCTGCTGAAAAGTATTATGGAGAAAAACACCCTGATTTATTCAAAGACCATAAAATCAAAATTATTGATTTTAATTCCTTTAAAAACCACGAAAAGGATTTTATTAATTAATTGATCTTCTACAATTGGGTGCAATTGTTAGTCTAATTCCTCGATTAATGTGGAAGATTAGATTTTTTTCAAAGTCCTAAACGTAATAAATTTATTTTTTGATATTGCTTCTTTGATACTTGAGTTGGTGAAAAGTGGTTATTTATGCGAAAACCGCTGATAAAAACATGAAAGAAGTAGTACATTCTTATGACAGTCCAACTAGGCATTGTTAATTGTAGTATCCGTGCACGGTTAATTATTGAGAAATCCATAAAATACGATAAGTAGTCACGTTGCTAATCGTATTTTTTTATATAAGGCAGCAAAATTTCTTATAAAGTCTCCTATCTAACTGTTCACAAAACTGCCACAATCGACCGCTTCCCCCCTGTCCTTTCCACCCGTTCATCCATATATAAAGGGTGAAAGGGTGGTGCATTAGCATGACAATTAAATCAGCGGTTATTGAGAGTTTTGCTGAGTATTCACGTTTGGTTCATTGAAGGAGTTTAACAATCATTTTGAGATGTGGATGGCGGATAAGAAGCGTTTTTTCAGTAAGGGTGAGTTGATTGGGTTGAAGAGGCTAGCTCGCTTTGCTGCGAAGGTTCCTGGGGTGGCGAATGCCAAGATCGGGACGGTCCTTAAGGCGATTTATGAGGAGTATGGGGAGATGGGAATTTCCCGTTCTACTTTTAAAAGGATGATTCTGAAGGCTAGTGGAATTGGTATTTTCACTGTATATGAAACTGCGCGCAAGAACGGCTCACAGTCTAGCAACCTGTATGTATTCAATCGTTTCCCGATGAATGAACTACCGGATGGCGTTCAATTGAGCCACCAATATAAAACTATCATTCCTTCTGAAACTAACATTAAAAAGAATAATAAACGTGAAGAAAATGCTGCTGAACAACAATCAGCCAAAATCACAGAGTTAAAATCCATTGCTGAACAAGCACCGGATGAGCATCTATTTGTCAGTGACCGGGTTCCAGTGGATTTCGTCAATCTTGTAAAATACTTCTACCCAACCGCAAAGTCAATTGAAGAATTCTGGCGGATGAGCATGGTTGCTGCTTACCGTAACAACTATGAAAAAGACACGGGTCTCCTGTTATCGCTGTCCCTTGACTCCTTCAAACAGCTCGTCCGGAAGCTGAAGTCGAAGGTGGAATTGAAGAATCCAATGGCTTATTTCACCGGAATTCTGAACAAGAAGTTTCAGGAGCGTTATTTTGAGGAGATTCATGATATGCAGGTTGGCTAAACGTTCAGGTGTTTTTGAGTCTTTTTACCCATATAAAACAAAAAGGAACATTTGGATATTTGTGGAATTATATATTGGTTATGTCTAATTTTCAGGAGTGGTTATGAATAATCAGGTGATTGAGTCTTTTGATGATCTGCTGTCTGCGGCTATTGAGGAGCCTTCTAGGCGTTTTCAATTTTATATAGCTTTGGTTGAACTTGAACTGGTCGTGATTGGGTCGGTTGCGGATGATGAGACGCTGAATTTAAAATACATCGAAGAGGATGGCGAGCTTGTCCTACCAGTTTTTACGAGCTGGGAGAAGTTCGATGGGATCATCCAATCAGAGTATCCATATGTGAAAATCCCTGCAGTGCTGCTTTTGGAAATGGCGGGAACGGACATCCCATGGGTGTTGAATCCTTTTACCGGGTTGAGTAAAAAAATTATCTGTGAAGAACTGGAAACGATGAAGGACGGCAGAATTCTGCATTATTTTTTCGAACAGTTAAGTGATGAAGAGAGGGAAAGGATTCTGACTGAACAAATAGTGGAGCTCCCGGAAAGTGTAATGAAAAGGGTACGTTCTTGCCTAATGAAGTTTCCATCTGTAAGTAAAGCCTACCTTGTAAATATATATAACCCATCGGCTGCAGGACGTCCTTTTCCTCTAGTCGCATTGGAAGTGGATGACTTGGAAGAAGGCCTGACTCAAGAAGTTTTTGAGGCTATAAATCAACAAGGAGAACAGCAGGTTGAAGTATTCATTCTTGATGATGCCATCCCGCTGGCCAGCTCCATTGTGGAAGACACCAGACCATTTTATTTCCGTGAATCGTTGGAAGAATTCCGGACGATGTTTGAGAAGGAGGTTACCGAGTGTCCAAGATTAATATAAAAGTGAAGCAGGTGAAGGCTGCCAACAAGGAGTTAGTCAATCTAGCCTCCCGGGTCGATGGGGTTGGAAACCGGATTTCGTCCGTCAGGCATCAGGTTGATGGCAGGATAGTCTCACGAAGGAACATAGGTGGGAATTTAAATGAAGCAGCTGCAAAGGTAAGAGAGGCTGAAAAGAAACTGAAGAAAATCCATCAATTCGTTGATGGATCGATGAATTTGTATGTGAAAGCCGATAAGAAAGCGGACCGATTCAAGGAGCCGGAAAAGAAGTCGGTCTGGGACAAAATGAAAGACATGTTTGGAACGGCTAACGATGTTGTATCAGGATTTCGCAAAGGGGTAGCTGAAGCTGTTTTTTCAACCGTTGAAGGAATATGGAACGCCATCACCCATCCAATCGAGACTGCCAAGGGAATCGTTTATGCTGTAAGTCACCCCGTGGAAACCGCAAAAAGTATCTGGAAGTCGATATCAGACTCCTGGAAAAATGACGTCATAAACGGCGATGCCAAAAGCCGATCACAGTGGTTTGGCCGCGCCATAGGAGAAGTCGCCCTTGCGATCATCGGCACCAAAGGCGTCGACAAGGCTGTGAAAATGGCTAAAGGTGCTAAGGTTGTGGAGGAAGCTGGGGGAGTTCGGATTGTTAAGCCGGGGACTATTGAGAAGAAGGACAGCGGTGCAGCAGTTGAAAAACGTGTGACTCGTGGAAAAAAGGACAATGGAGTGGGTATTGGAAAACAAGAAGTACTCCATAAGATAGACGGAAAAGTGGGAATTGGGGATAATGGTAAGAGTACTATTATTAAGGATGTTAAAGAAGTCGATTTTGGTAATCATATAATAAAGGGTAAAAATGGAAAGAAATACTTACTACCCAATACAAGGTATATTACAGATGTTAACTATAAATACACTACCGATGAGCTTGGTCGCATTATGTATGTAAATGCGCCGGAACTTATATTAAAAAAAGGGGAGCGAAATAAATATGCCCAGGCAACTGTTGGAGGAATTGATAGACTCCCAGATGATGATGGTGGGCATCTAATTGCTGCTCAATTTAATGGACCAGGAGACATTGATAACCTTGTCCCTCAAAATAGTCAGATTAATAGACGAGGCGGAAAGTGGTATGAAATGGAGATGGAATGGGCGAATGCATTAAAGGAAATTCCCCCAAAGAAAGTTTCCGTAGCGATAGAGCCCCATTATATAGATAATTCTCTCAGACCTGATAAATTTAAAGTAACTTATCAGATTGAGGGTGAGTTACCAGTAAGGAAAAGGATTAAGAACAAATCTGGAGGTTGACAATAGATGGATTTTGAAACGAAATTAAACATGTTATATCAAAATTTAACACAAACAATCAGTGATTCAATCCCTACAGAATGGAAAGAATTCTATTTTCAAGGTGAGGTTCAAAATGGAGATGGGGGAGTGTTTTTTTTCTTCAATACTATAGATAATGATGAGTATAAGTATAGTTATTATATTCCTGAAATATATAATGTAAATAGAGACGCATATGAAGAGTATGAGGATGAAATATTTGATCTGACAGTTGAATTGCAAGAAACATTCATTGAAAATGACCAGGATCCATGGTTTTCTATAAATATAATTGTGGACGCAGAAAGACAACTGAAAGTTTACTTTGATTATACAAACTGGTCAGCAACAGAGTTTGGACCTACAGCACGGATAAAATATTTTCAATATAAATATATGAAAAAAGTTCCAGAGAATAAAAAAGACCGTGAGTTAGTTGAAAGAATGAAAGAGTATGAGGAAGCTAATAGATACTAGTATATTTGTGGAAATCTTCAACATTTGAAAATATATTTGGGGTTACAACTTATTTTTCCAGATCCTAAGACAGGCGAGACGGTTCTAGTGATTCAATTTAGTGGGGATTACAATTACACGAGATAAGCTATCATGCTTGTCTCTTTTTTAAATACAGTGAAAAGATGCTCCTTTTTATATCGGAGGTACCTAAAATGTCAAATGAGATTTTAAATATTGAGTATGTACTACAGAATGGCGGGGATTTTGAAGAAGAATTGGGATTTGGAGGACCATTCGATCAAGGAATTGTGGAATACACCGAAGCTGGTGAAGAAAAATTATTTACTGGCTTAGCTTACGAGTTATTTGAAAATGGAAATGTCGAGAGTTACTTCTTCGTCGAAAATGGAGTAAAACATGGTGCCAGTGTTACTTTCTACCCTAATGGAAATATAAAAAGAATAAATAATATGGACCAAGGCGCTGCACAAGGATACCAAGTTGAATATTTTGAGAATAAAAAAAATATGAGTCAGAATGTATTGCTGGGCGTGAGATGAAGTATATAAAGTATGATGAAAATGGAAATATAGTAGATCAAAAAAAAGAACCAAGTGAATCAGACTTGAAATATTCAAAAAGATATGAGTAGGAAGCCAAATGGATATCGGAAAATTAAATGCTATACAGAATGAGTTAAAGACTAACATTCATTTAACAAATGGATTTCACATGAGCGAGCTATCTCTAGTAGCAGGGGTTGACCTTGCTTATTGGAGTGAGAATAAAGTCGATTACTGTGTGTGTTGTATTGTGGTTATAGATTACAACACCAAAGAAGTTATAGAGCAAGTTGAGTATGTAGGCGAAGTTGAATTTCCGTATATTACAGGGTATTTGGCTTTTCGTGAACTACCTTTTATTTTAAAGGCAGTTGAGCAATTGAAAAATATCCCAGACCTATATATGTTTGATGGTAATGGTTATTTGCATAGTCGTCACATGGGTATTGCATCTCATGCCTCGTTCCACTTAAGGAAGCCTACCATAGGGGTTGCAAAAACATATTTAAAGATAGAAAATGTTGATTTTACGATACCAGAAAATGTAGTAGGGGCGTATACAGATATTATTATAAATAGAGAAGTTTATGGACGAGCATTGAGAACAAGAGTGAATGTTAAACCTATTTTCGTTTCATGTGGAAATTGGATTGACATAGAAACTGCTACTCAGATTACAATGCATTTTGTAGAGAAAGATAGCCGTCTGCCTATTACTATAAGATTTGCGGATTTAGCCACACATGAAGCGAGAAGAAAATATTACAAGTGATCCATAATATGAACCTTGATTGCCTAAAAAGTGGACAAATGGAAGGATCTTGAATATTAAAAAGCACCTTTGAAACAGCAGACCGCTTTCTCTTTGGTTTTAAAAGAGTTTTCCTTTAATGTCATTGGTTGGAAGCAGGTGTACTTATGAATGAAACTGAAAACCTTATGAATAGTATATGGTTTGGAGAGAAATCAAGGCTATCCCAATCTGATATCAAAGATATAATTTTAAATGCTAAGACGGAAAGGGATGTTTTACTTAACTTAATTGAATTATATAAAATAGGGGACTTTGCTCAAAAACCATTATTAATTCAGTTGATGAATCAGACTAAGGATGAAGCTGTTTTGAATTTATGCATTAGAGTTTTTATGTCTATAGCCACACATGATGACTTTAGGGATTCAAATAACCTTCGATTCCTTAGTGAAGGTACTGAAGAAACAATTAACACTTTTGCATCTGCTGCTACAACTTCTCTTTCTTTGGAGATAATTCCGTACTTATTGGCATTACTTGAAGAATGGGAAGATATTATTGAAACAGCTAGTATAATTAAAGATTCTATCGACTTTTTCCTTGATTTTGAACAGCACATCGGGGAAGAACCTACCGTAGAAGAGATTGGTGAATTCTATTTCGAGTTTAGTGATCATAATGATCCGAACCGTTATTATTTTCAACAAAATCTAGCGTTTCCTGGAGATTTAGCTAAAAAGTTAATTCAGAGAGTTATGATTGCAGCAAATAAGGGGGAATTGTTAAAGCTGGAATTGATTCCTTCATTATTATCTATTTGGACGGGGAAAAAAGTGCCATTTGGGGGAAAGGGCGTCGATAAGCGGATCGATGTATTAGCGACAGCCATATTCCATTCCATGACGACCGAAGAGCTGCTTGATTTAGATCTGGCGTATGCTCCCCCTTATAACGGGGTGTGGGACCCTGTTCAGCAGGCGGCTAGGAGGGTGGAGTAGGTGGGTGAATGGATACGAGGGTATGATTCTGGTAAGTTTCAGCTAGCCGCTGGTAATTTAGAATGCAATAAAACAAATATAGATACAAAGAGAACGATAAGCAGTCACTTTCCTTATCGTATTTTTTTGCTCTAATTTTATTGTGTCTTTTTTAAGAGGCGTTCTACTAGCCCTTTCAAGTATAATTAGAATAAACAAATATACAGAATGGAGGTCATCCGATGAAGTTAAAACTATCTGATGTAAAAAAGAAATTAAAAGAATATGACCAAAAAGAACTGATTCAATTGATTTCGGAGTTATACAAAAACAGTAAGGAAGTACAAACGTATATGGACGTTCGACTCCGAGGGGACGATGCGGTTGATGATTTGTTTACTCAAACCAAGAAAAAGATAAAGGATGAGTTTTTCCCGGATCGAGGGCATGGGAAACTCCGTTTGAGTCAAGCGAAAAAGTCAATATCCGAGTTTGAAAAAATGACTGGCGATAAATTTAAGAAAACAGAATTGATGCTTTATTATGTTGAACAAGGTGTTGAGTTTACGAATTCATTCGGAGATATTGATGAAAGTTTTTACAATAGCATGGTCTCCATGTATGAAAAGGTCACAAGCGTATGCGCCCGGGAGGAAGAATACTATCATGCTTTGGCCGATCGTCTGCTTCGAGTTGTTACTGATACTGAAGACATCGGTTGGGGCTTTCCCGATGCCTTAGCTTATTTATACTATGATATGGGATATATTGAAGAAGAGGATGAATAAATCAAAGCGGGACTTAGAAACGGTATAATGTCTCAATAACTATATAATCACTAAGAGGTATCATAATGGCAAAAAAGAATGGGAATTTAGGGCCAAGGCGAAAACGGATGAAACGAGAAGCCAGGCTTCAAAGTGCAAAATCGTGGTTAGTGAGTTACGAAGGGGAAAATGTCGTTAAATCTTACAGTAAGTGGTTCGCTGTTGATCCGGTTTGTGCGATAAAGGAACTGGAACTATTGGGACTTCGTTTTTCTGAAAAACAGAAAATGAACGTTTTATTTGGTCAAGAGAACAGGATTAGGCAAAAACAGCTTTTAAAAGTCAGGAGATTGCAAAAAGACCGAGAGCAGGAATGGGAGGACCATGATGAAGGGTTCGTATTTATCGAGGACTTCACCGAGGGAGGCGCTCCGTTTGGGATTACATATGAGGAACTGGGAGAAATACGGAGCAAGGGGATGTAGCTTTCGCTTCTTGGTGCTCGTTAGTTAAACAACTGAATTTTTTAAATCCTATAATTTCTAGGATTTAATTAAAGATCACACCCAAATCAACATAAAAGCAAGCAATGGGGAATAAGTGAACTGCACCCCGATTGTTAGGTATGTCTGACAATTGGGGTGCAGTCGACCGTTCATCTGCTTCCCTACGTCTCGCCTGACTTGGTTTTTGTTAATTGTGACTTGCTTCACAAATTTTAAAATTAAAAAGAACCCCTTTATATTGAATCAGCAGCTAAAGATAATCTAATAATTTCTTCTCTATTTCCTCCTAAAGTATAAGAGCTTCCGATAAGTTCAGTGGGATTATCGAAATTCTACATCATATATTTCGAGTTTGTACCAAGTAAATACCTCTTCACCTAATACCCATGATACATTGAGTTTAGTTGGAATTTTTACTCCGTTAACAACATTGTTCTCTTTCACTTCACCTATACATTCAATACGTTCAGCATTTTTATCGCTTTCTTTAAATCTTAAAGCACTGATTTTTAATAATTCTCCGTTTTCATTAAAATAATAAATTGCTGAACCCGTAGTCCCTTTATAATTCATTGTTGCTTTTGCGGTGTTTCCATCAATACTTTCCCAATTAATATAATCATTTAATGCTGCTGAAGGGTACCAGGGTAATTCCATTAAATACCTCTGAAGTGTTGATTGATTTACTTTTTTGTTATTAGTAACATTCACCACCGGTATCAATGATCCTATTTTCATCAACATTCTACCTTCTCCGTTGATAAAAAAGTCCCTGCCTGCCACACTTACAAATGGAAACATATCCATTTTCACCTTCCAGAGAAATGCAGGGTCATCAGTTGTTATATACTGTTCAGCAACAGCATCGTACCATTTTTCTTGATCAGGTTTTAGTTTCATTTTTCCTTTCTGTTTAAAATAAACAGAATTAACTTTTTCTCTTCCTATCAAACCAATATTGTGTACCCATTTTTGGACTGGAAGGGGTAAGGGAGTTATCGTTTCTTCTGTAATTATTTGAATTTCTTTGGTAGAGAAATTCGAATTATTCATTTTTCTTAAGTCCAAATCCACTTGATAATTAAATCTCCAAACAGAGAACCCAATTATTATGGCAATGAAAATAATAATATTTGGTATAGTGCCAAATTTAGCATCTTGCCATGTCATTAGTATAAGGATTTGGGAAGTCATAACTGCAATTACTGCAGGGATAATCCACCACTCCATCTTAAGAAGGTAAGAAACTGCTACAAATACAAAAAGTAAAGTTGCAAATAGCCAAAATACACCAATAATCTTTGGAATACCTTGAGTGATCGCATTAATTTCCGCAAAACCAAATGATTTTAACCAGCCCATTATATGTATAAGGCCATGAAATAACATTAAGATGAAAAATAGAATACTCATACTATTCATCCCTTCTTACACCAATATCTTCAAAAACATAATACAATTATATAAAAGCAGAAAGGGAACGAAATTTTAACAATATTATGAATATTTTATTATCACTCATCTGCTATGGTGAGCATAGGGAAGAATCGCCGCGACAGTTCTCTTGTTCTTTTTGAACAGGAGAACTGTCTTTCTTTCGTCTGAATTAATAATTTATTAATAATTTCATAAGAGCATTTTAGAGTTTGGGTGGAAAAATAGGGAGTGAAGGGAGGCAATGATAATGAAAAAACCGATTGTTGAGATAAAGAATGTAATCAAAGTCATTGGCAATAAGACGATTATTCAGGGGATCAGCATGGATATATATCCTGGTGAGGTATTTGGTTTTCTAGGTCCCAATGGGGCGGGGAAGACGACGACTATCAGGATGCTGGTTGGATTAATGGGCATCACGGAAGGTGAGGTACTGATCAATGGTTTCAGCATCGAGAAGAACTTTGAGAAGGCGATTTCGCATGTTGGCGGAATCATTGAAAACCCGGAGATGTACAAGTTCCTATCGGGTTACAACAATTTGCTTCAATATGCACGGATGCTGCGAGATCCTGTGAAAAAGGAAAGGATCGATGAAATTGTAAAGCTTGTGGGCCTTGAAAAACGGATTCATGAGAAGGTCCGGGATTATTCGCTTGGAATGAGGCAGAGGCTTGGTCTTGCGCAAGCGCTGCTCCATTCTCCGGCTTTACTGATCCTGGATGAACCTACAAATGGCCTTGACCCTGGAGGTATCCGTGAAATCCGGACATATATTCGCAAGATTGCCCATGAGGCAGGGATTGCCGTTTTTGTTTCAAGTCATATGCTTTCAGAGATGGAGCTGATGTGTGACCGGATTGGTATTATCCAGGATGGCAGGCTGGTCAGCGTTGAAACGATTGGTGATTTTGTAGGAGATAAAGTGAATACAGCGTTAGAAATCGAACCGATGGAAAAAGCCAGGGAATTTGTAGGAAAAACGTTCCCTGAGATGAATCCAGAAGTAAAGGGAAAACACTTATTAGTTTCAGCCAGCCGTGATAAGCTTCCAGCCCTTGTTAAGGAATTGGCGGCACATGATTTCGAAATTTATGAAATTTCTTCTGGAAATAAGACGCTGGAGGAAAAATTTCTGGAAATAACGGAGGAGAAATAAATGACCCATTTTTCAAGATTAATTCATAATGAGAATATAAAAATCTACAAACGTACCGGTACATGGGTGATGATTGGAATCCTGGTACTCGTCGTAGCCCTGGTTGGGATTTTTACAAAGTTTGTATTAGACCCTGGCAGCAATGCGGACTGGAAGTCGCAGCTGAGCGCTGAAAATGCCCAAATGTCAGAGAATCTAGAATCTGCACCAATGCTTGAAGCGCAGAAGCGATTGTTGAAGGAAAGGATTGCCTTAAATCAGTATCGGATCGAACATGATTTGTCGCCAATTGAACAAGATTCACTTTGGGGTTACATGGTTGATGCCACGACATTTACTGGGCTTGCGGCTCTATTTACGATAGTCATTGCGGCCGGCATGGTAGCAAGTGAATTTTCCTGGGGAACGGTCAAGCTTCTGCTCATTCGCCCTGTAAGCAGGACGAAAATCCTCATGGCAAAATACACATCGACCTTGTTATTCGCACTCTTGATGCTTGTTTTATTATTTAGTTCATCTTTCCTGTTCGGCATCCTATTTTTCGGTTTCAGCGGAACGGAGGCGCCTTATCTTGCTTATAGCAATGGAAGGGTCGTCGAGCAGAATATGGTCACACATATTATTGAACTCTTTGCATTCAGGAGCATTGATCTGGTCATGATGGTGACACTCGCTTTCATGATATCAACTGTATTTCGAAGCAGCTCGCTAGCCATCGGGATCTCCTTGTTCCTTATGTTCACAGGTCCGCAGTTAGTCCAGCTGTTAAGCCAGTATGACTGGGCAAAATACATCCTTTTTGCCAATACGGAACTTCAGCAATACACAACGGGAACACCGATTGTTGAAGGGATGACGATGACATTCTCAATCGTCACGCTCCTGATCTACTTTTTGCTGTTTGCCTTCCTATCTCTGTTCATTTTCAACAAGCGTGACGTTGCAGCCTAAGGTTAACTATGGTATGAAAGAGGAAACCGGATTCAACGGTTTCCTTTATTTTATTAAATAGGATGGTACCAATGATGGAAGAAGATTTGATCTTGATTGTTGAAGATGAACGTGAAATTGCTGAGCTTGTCCAGGATTATCTGGAAGCTGAGGGATACCGAAGCATTTTGGCTTTTGACGGGCTAGAAGGGCTGGATCATTTTATTGAACATCGGCCTACGGTTGCTGTGCTTGATGTCATGCTTCCCAAAATGGATGGGATTGAATTGTGCCGGAGGATCAGGGGAGAGTCGAATATTCCGATTATTATTATGAGCGCAAAGAAAAGTGAGACAGATAAAATTATCGGCCTCTGGATTGGCGCGGATGATTATGTGACCAAACCGTTCAGCCCGGGTGAGTTGGTGGCCCGGATCAAAGCGCAGCTAAGAAGGTTTAAGCATCTCTCAGTTCAAAAGGAAGAAGAACATACCATCAAATTCCCTGGACTTGAGATCAACTTGAAAGAATACACGGTAGTGCGGGCGGAAGGAAGGCAGGTCGAGCTTTCGGCAAAAGAGTTCAAGCTGCTCGCGTTTTTGGCAGCAAACAGGGGCCAGGTCTTTTCTAAAGAACAGCTGCTTGAAAATGTTTGGGGTTATCAGCATATTGGCGATACGAATACGATCACCGTTTATGTGAGGAAGCTGAGGGAAAAGATCGAGCCAAATCCGTCAGAGCCAAGGTTTATTAAGACGGTTTGGGGAATTGGCTATAAATTTGACGGAGGCATTCAATGAGAATGGGACTGAAACCGCGATTGATCCTCGCTTTTATCAGTATCATTGTGCTGCCGATTATTGTATCGGTACTGTTTATGTTTTTGTTTGCGTCAGGGATGGAAGAGCAGGCAGGTAAAAGCGAAGATGAACTTGATATGCTGTTGTCAGAGGTCAAGAATACGATTGACCGGAACGCGGCAAACCTTTCAGAACCTGAACTTTTTTACGAAAGGGTAAGGCCGCTTCTGAAAAAATATGATATTGAGTTGGCTGTTTATTCATCAGAGGGGGAAAGCCTATTCGATTCTGCTGAGCATCAGATGAGGATAGATTCTTCGTTTTTTTTGAGCAGGCTTGGGAAGCTGAAGGTGGATGTGTCGACAAAGGAACGTGGAGAATTGTCGGTGGAAATCCAGGCGAAATCTTTTTCCGTAGCACCCTTTACCCAGTTCAAGGAAGTGATCTTAGCATTGGTTGGCGGGATAGCCACCGGGCTTGCAGTGCTGGCGGCACTTATTTACTGTGGACGTGGCATTTTTCAAGGACGGTTCTCCTTCCTTTGAAAGACATATATAAGGCGACCGAGGAAGTGATTGAAGGCAATTTGGATTATACGATCACGTATGGGAAACAGGATGAGATCGGCCGGTTTATCCATGGATTTGACTTGATGCGGGATCACTTGAAAAAGTCGATTGAGCACCAGCAGCAATACGAACGGGCACGCAAGCAATTGATCGCAAGTATCTCCCATGACCTCAGGACGCCGCTTGCCTCGATTAAAGGTTATGTAGAAGGCCTTGAAGATGGAATTGCGAAGACGGAAGACATGCAGAAAAAATACCTGAGAGTGATCAGGTCAAAAACGGACCAGCTGGACAGGCTGATCGAGGACTTGTTTGAGTTCTCGAAATTCGAGCTGGAACAGCTTTCGATCGATAAGGCTCTTGTGAACAGCCAGGATTTCTTCATGGATGTTTATCAAAATGCCAAGCTGGACCATCAGAACGAAGGCATTGACCTTGACCTGGCTGGTCAGCCACCGTCGGTAAGCCTGATGATTGATAGCGGCAGAATTAAGCAGGTGATGGCAAATTTGATTGACAATGCCGTGAAGTATGAAGGAAAGAAAATTGTCTTGAATGTAGAGAAAAAAGGCGGACAGCTTCTAGTAAGCATAAGGGATAATGGGCTGGGGATTAAGGAAGAAGACCGGCCCTTCATCTTCAATGCATTCTTCCGGGGCGAAAAATCACGGTCCAGAGAGTCTGGAGGAACCGGACTGGGCCTGGCTATTGTGAAATATATCATCGAAGCCCATGGAGGAGAGATTTCAGTCAAGAGCGAGCCGGAAAAAGGAAGCGAGTTTATTTTCACGCTGCCGTTGTATGTAAACCAGAGGGATGGTTTACATTAATTTGCATGTATGGCGGCGGAAGTGTGTATCTGGGAATTAACAGCATTCGGGAAAAAGAGCATCGGCAGTGGACAGAAGTTAATATCGGTTCCCTCGTTGGCTTGATCAGTGTCATCGGCTACAGCTGTTATCTTTATGCGTTACATAGAGGGAACAGCCAGTATCATCTTTCCGATTATCAGCTTGAATTGCCTGGTCGTCATACTTGCTCGCATCTGGCTTTTTAAGGAGAAAATCAAAATGTACCAGATTGTTGGATTTTTTTCAGCATTGCTTGGTATTATTTTTACGAAAGGCGGTTTTCGTAAAGATTGTTGTTAAAATCCGAAAGCCGATTTTAAAGTGATAAAGCCATTTTGTATAGGTCGGTACGAAGTTGGCAAGCTCTTTTCTCTAAATAAGCGTTCATTTTGTGCAGAAACTTAGGCAATCCCATCCTATTTTGTCGTCAATAGCAACAAAGTTTGAGAAAAGAGCCTTACGAAACTATGAGTTGAAAAGGCAGCCGACCACGGCTGCCTTTTTCTATGGGGAAACAGGCGAGGTTATGATAAATTATTTGCACAAACCATGAGATGAAATGAATCCGGAAAAGATTATGGATTTTATGAAAAAATCGAAACAACAGCAATTTCGATTTTTTTTATTATTGTTTCAATGGTGAGTTAGAGGAAGCGGAGGATGGCGAGAGAGTTAAAATATCAAATGTATATATTTTATTCTCTTGTGAAATTGCGCTTGTGCAGGGGGAGCGTGAATCGTATAGGAAGTATAAAGAAAAAGTCAGGAAACCTTTTCAACGCAGACTATTGGAATTGTACGAGAAGGAAAAGGTAGTCGCTGAATTGGAGAAGGTGATTCCAAATTTGAGAGGAGCTAAACTGCTTAGCGTGATCCTGAATAATAGAATTTTGAAAAGGTATGATGGCTAAATTATTCAGCAAAAGGGACAGTTTTTCACTTCTATGGAAGATAAGGACAGTCCCTTTTTTCGTTTTACGACAATGTCAACACTTCATACTGTGAGGCTAGGTGTATAAAATCCGCCATTCCGCTGATTTTGCCGGCTGCGAGTTTGTCGTTGAGTTCATAATAGTCTACACATGTTTTACAGGCCAGTACTTCTAAGCCCTTTTCTTCCAGTTCTTTTAATTGGAGAGACACAAAAGAGTTTTCTGTTAGAGTGAACACGCCTTTGTTCATGCAGAATACCGCGACAGGCAGTTCTTCCTGTTGCTTCAGAATTGTGAAAAAGGTTTCTAATAATCCTTCACCTAATCCTGGCTCACCTTTTCCGAGCTGGTCGGATGACAGCAAGATCACTTTGTTTTTCATTTTTTAGGCCTCCAGTGAAATTGTAATGAAGAAAATGATGAATCCTGGTTGGCATATGATGCATCTAGGCATTGGGTAACCTTATCGTACCATTCATGCAGAAGAATGGTCATCTATTGTTTTGGACAAAGAAGCAGTCCTCAAAAAAAGAAAAGGATCCTAAGTAGGTCAAACAAAGAAACAGAGGATCGTTCTGCTGTTTTAGTAGCCTGGACTACATGAAACAGTAGAACCGTCCCTTTGTTTTACTCGCAGCAGTTGAAAAACGTGTGACTCCTGGGACGAAAGACAATGGAGTAGGGGTTGAAAAACGAGAGGTTTCTCTAGGGGTAGACGGGAAAGGTGAATATAAAGATAGCGCCTTTCAGGATATGGGGATTTTTCAATCTGGTGGAAGAGAACTTTCTTTTGAAGAATATTTAAAACAACTGGATAGAGCCGATGAAATGTACGATTTTTTTAGGAAAAGCAACACTGATGTCGAGTCTATTGCAAAATTTACAGGAATGTCTGAATATAGGATACAAAGGATTAAAGAACATTTATTTATTAAAGAACACATTAAGGAACATGGAGTTGGACGTTTTGATTCAGACTATGAAATTGCAAAGGCATGGGATAGGCTTCAACAAGGAACTTTCAACAAGAATGATATTGATTTATTAAACCATGAACTTTTTGAATCAAAGTTTGAAGGGATTTTCAAGACAGATTATAGGACGGCTCATGACAAGACAGTTGAGTCTGGTCGTCCTTGGTATCCATTAGAGGAGGAGTAAAAATTGGCTTCATACGTTTTATTATTAAAAGAATACGAAGATAGTGAAAAGGTTGTATACAAATTTGGGCCCAATGAAAATATTATGGGGAAAATTGAATTAAATAAACTTACGAGGAAGTTTTCAGAACTAGAGGTTATACCGGATCAGAATATTCCATCTAAGTTCTACTTTGATCGAGCTGCGCAACGACTTGCAGTTTGTTTGATGAGGGAAGGCGGAGTTTTTCCAGATAGAACAGCTTTTGAGTCATAAGTAAATCGGACAAGGTGAAGCTAGAGTTTTATTTACTCTAGCTTTTTATATTGTAAAAGGTTAGAGGGAGGTTCTATAAAAAGAAGTATCTTATGAAAGAGCATTCCTGTTTGAAGGATTTTCGAGGACTTGAACAAAAAAGAGCCCTCTTAGTATGATACGGGGTGTCAAATCGTACACCGAATTAACCCCTAACTTAGGTCCAGGAGGACTCCAAGATAGACACGGGGACGGTTCTCGTGTCTCGCAAAAAGAGAAAATATGTAAATATCAGAGGCGGTAGAACCGTCCCACTGTCTCCTGAAGGACTCCTTGAACTTTCGATCAATCAAGGAAGCTAGTGCTTTAATGTGCCCGTAGTTTTGGACAAATGGGTTCATCATTTTGAACTTCCCATTGACGGACCATATTTTTCTGTCTTTCCCGCCGTATATCATGCCTTGATAGTTTTTCGTTTCAATTACAAAAATGCCGTATGGTGTCAGCACAACATGGTCAATCTGTGAATATCCTGACTTTGCTTTTGGGTTCTTTATCAGAAGATAACTCAAGTAGCGGCTTCTTTTGGCAGCTGATCTAGCTGTATATCAATCTTGTATTCTCCAATTTCACCTTTTCTTACGGCAACCTGTTTTGGAGCGGCAGTCATCGCTTTTACAGGGGGTGTCTCTGTCTTTTGCTTCTTCAAGAAATTAAGAATTAATAACATGATAATATCTCCTTGCTGTAAAGTATCCTCTCTTATACTTTCGTTCTAATACCTTCTTTATTTAACTTTTAATTTGATATAATGGAAAAAATAACTAATTTCTATCTTGAGGGTTAGGATGATTGAAGGGTGATTTCAATGGATCTGAAGCAAATACAAAAAACAATTGACCGGGCTATCAAAAATATTTGGGTAGGAAAAATTTCAAAAGACCATAAGTCGTTTTATCTATTGAAAGAAGATACATTAAAAAATGCTCTCTATTTCCATTTGCGATCTGAACTGGCTAGCTTATTAGAAAAGCACAATGTAAGGATTTATACGGAATATCATCATGGTGGATTTATTGCGGATCTGGCCATTGTGAAATTGAATGAAAAACCAGGAAACAATAATCATTTGAAAGAAGACATTGAAACTGTTCTAGCAATCATTGAGTTAAAGTATAAAGCCAACGGTCCAATGAAGTTTTTCGAAGATGATGTGCAAAAAATAAAAAACTATATAGATGCCACACCATTAGCAACTACTCAATACTATTTAGCTTTTATCCATGAGGCGGAGTACGAATACATTGAAGATGACTCATGGCTGACTCTAGAGCAACAAGTATGGGCAATAGACCGATTGACAGAGTTATCTGGGCAGTATATTGACGGTGTAATGACCTGGACGGTTGGATCCCATAAAAGTATGAATGAGAAGTATAGGTGGGAGTCGATTTCCCAAGGCGGAGCCCAGGGAAGCAGCAACTAGCAAAGAAGAGAAATGGAAGAATGAAGGGGTTTTTGAGAGAACAAAAGGCTCATTTAGCTACAGCCTTTGGCTCTATTAATAGACTGTTTAAGTGGGGGATAAATGTGCAAACCGTTAAGAAGTTTAAACCTGAGTATATTACTATTATTTTAATGGTGATAGTAAGTTTTGTTCTATTACTAACACTATTTACTGGACTAGCTTCACTAAAGGAATCGATTTCATATTCTTTAGTTATCATCTTACTTTGTTTTTTAACAATAGATATTAAAAAAAATTCATTTAAGGAACAATCATCAAATATAGCCTTTAGGTATGTCCTGATGATTTTCTTGTTTGCTTACTTAGCTCTATTTTAAGAATTCTTTTCAGGAAACGGGGGCTATCGTACGTTCCCAAAAGTGTGGGTTTGGTACAGATGTTTTATTCTTCTAGAGAATCTCTAGACATTCTAAAGAAGAAGCTTGATGGGAACCTTTTTAGGAACTTTTTAGCAACTTCGGGACCTATTGCAGTCAAGGCGTTGTTTAGCATGCAGGTCATTAATGACCCTAAGTATATCGGCCAGGAAGAGGGGGGCTGCTATTTTAAAATGCAAGAACAATTAAGAAAGAAATTGTATATAGGGAGAACTCTTTATGGATTTATTTAATGAAATCATACTTATAATTATTTTGACCATTCTATTTGCGACTTTGATCATAGGCCCAATTCTTGGGCTGTACCAATTATTTAGAGGGAAGTCCTTTATTCCTTCGTGGATTAAAGGAAGTATTAGGTCTGCAGTGATATTACTTATAATCGCAATACCGATGGTTATCCTTATATATTTTGATGGGACATATAGCCTTGCATACAATATTCTCACAGCTGCCTTCATGGCTGTTATTATTGGAGCCCTCGTGGCACCAATCGCAGCTTTGGTTTTTAAATGGACTGGTAAAACCTTTAAGTCATCCTATAAATATTCAAATATTTTTTTTATCAGTTTAGCAATGTTTATTTTTATTATAGTTGCAATAGTAACCTTTTATGAGGATAAAGCCTATGTTGATGAACTGGACAAGAAATATCAAGAAACCACATTTTTAACAGATGAACCAACTATGGATAAAATTTTACATACACACTTTGTTTCAGGTATTAAACGTCAAATGAGCGTTAGTGTAGTGATCAATAATTATAATGAAAAATCTTTTAAAGGGACTTTACTGGTGACTGCAACAAAGAATGGGGAGATATTAGGCACTAAGAAATTACCTCTCGATATAATGGCTGGACAAAAAGGTTATTCAGACTATGTTTACCTGGATGATTTAAATGCTAGAGATGGTAGATATAGGACTGAGGGGGCGGAATTTACATTTGAAATGAAAGGTGAGTTTTATTAGAGGCTTCTGGACAATGATCAAGGTGTAGGTTCCACAAATGATTTTAAAAAAGAGACATAGGGACGGTTCTCTTGTCCTATTAGGGAGTCGGAATAATCTTTGCTCTCTTTTGAAGGAGTTGGAATATGAAGGTTATTACATGGAATGCTTCTATGCGATTCAGAGATAAAATTGATTATATACTCCCATTTAATGCAGATATTTTAGTCATTCCCGAATGTGAAGCTCCAGAAAAATGGAGAGGGAAAAACCATCATAAGGATATTAATCAATTTCTCTGGTTTGGTGACAATTTGAATAAGGGCATTGGGATACTTAATTTAAATGATGCTTTTAATATAAAGTTGCATCCATCCTATAATAAAAATTTTCGCTATATTATTCCTTTAATAGTTACTGGAAGACAAAGTTTCCTGCTGTTTGCAGTTTGGTCGCAACTTACAAAGAGCAGGTTTAATAGCTATGTAGGGCAAATATTTCTGGCTTTAAAGTATTATGAAGCCTTACTTAAAGAGCCGTGTATTATTGCAGGTGATTGGAACAGTAATAAAATATTTGATCATATTAAACGTGTAGGAACCCACTCTGATGTAGTTGATTTTCTGGGGAAAATAAATATTAGAAGTACATATCATCATTTGTATAAAGAGGAACAAGGTCTTGAATTACAACCAACGCATTATTTTAGGAAGAGTAAATCCAGCCCATTTCACATTGACTTTATTTTTGCGTCAGAAATACTTCTTAAGCAGATGACAAATTTTGAAATTGGAACATATGAAGAATGGATTAGTTTTAGTGATCATATGCCGATATTTATGGATCTTAATTCTGAATTGGGTGATTGACCAAGTTTCTATTTTCTTTCAAGTTTTTATTCACGTGATGAACCTCTGGAACTAAGACAGAAAGGAGCTTGCGATGAAGAAGGTAAAAGCCCGGTCAGGACATACAACTCAAGAAGAGATGCAAAAAAACTTCAGATTTGTAACTACTGCATTTTTCATAATCAGTCTGTTTATTTCAGTGATGAATATACAATCAATCTCGACGGTGCCAAGTTGGTTGAATATAAGTTTCATCATTCTACTAATCTGTTCGATTGTGCTCTTCGTCTATGGATTATCACTTTCTAAAAAGGGCTTATCCTGGGTTAATGGAGGTCTCCAATTCTTCTTTTTCCTGCTTGTCATAAGCTTTCAGCTCCTCCTGACTTCAACCGGAATGTATAACTTGGGAGTCAGGGAGGGACAAATTATTGAGGAAGTAAATTACTCTCAGTTAACCCTAGTCGTATATTTTGGTAGTGCTGTCATTAATGTTGTTTTGTCTCTATTTATCTCTTCCCCAAAACTACGGAGAATGAATAGTTACAAGGGGTATGTGGCAGGAACCATTATAGCAGTGGTTATTATTGCATTAATATTTATAACACTCAATGTGATAAGATATAAAATCTTCACCCAGCCAGATACATTAAAGGAATCTTATCAGTTTTTTATAGGTGCTGTCCTGGTACTTTTTCCGGCTACAGTATTGGGAATTAGTATAATCCGTGTAAAGTAGCGGAAGGGAAGAGGAACAGTTATCTTGTCCTATTGGAAGTCGAAATAAAGCTTAAGGTAACATACATAACCTAAGGGAAGCTAAATAATGCTTCCCTTTAAATTTGATTAGTTACATGCAGGTGGAATTTTTATTGTAATATTTTTCGGGACACAAGAACCGTCCCAGTGTCCCCGTCCCCGTGTCCCGGTGAAATCGGAAGCTGGGGAATTTATTGATGCAGTGAGTCTAGGGAAATGGTCGTTTGATCGGCTTTCTGGGACGTTGGCTGAACTTCATGTGAATCCGATTGAACGTGGAGTTGAGGATGTTACTATTTTTAAAGCGGTATGGGGCGGCTTATTTTGATTTTGCTGTGGCGAAGGGTGTCTTCGAAAAGGCGAAAGAACTGAATCTAGGTGAGAAGATTTTTTTGTAGGATGGATAAGGCAAAACCCAGGTATAGGCGAAGGTTTTAAAAAAGGATAGATTGAGCAATTTTTTGCGGCTCATCTATCCTTTTTTTTTGTGCCAAAATAAGCCGTGATTTTCTCTTGAACTACAACTTTCTCCATTCAACTCAAACTCACACATTATTAAGAGGAAGTCATCCTACTAAGGTCCCTTGCAATTATTCCTAAATCTTGTTATTCTTAGGTAGAATTATTTTTGTTCGGTGTAAAGTTCGACTCTTCGTTCTAATGATCACTTTGGGCAAGGATAGTAATACAATGTGCTCTAGCACTAGGAGGCAACAAACATGGAACAAGGTACAGTTAAATGGTTTAACGCAGAAAAAGGTTTCGGATTCATCGAGCGCGAAGGTGGAGAAGATGTATTCGTTCATTTCTCTGCAATCCAATCTGAAGGCTTCAAATCATTAGACGAAGGTCAAAAAGTTACTTTCGACGTTGAGCAAGGTGCACGTGGACCTCAAGCTGCTAACGTTCAAAAAGCTTAATTTTGATATAGCATACCGAAACAGACTCCAAAAGGGTCTGTTTTTTTATTTTCAAAAATAACAGCAATAAAAAAACCCCTACTCAACGAACGAGTAGGGGCATGGTACCGGTAAAGTAAAAAATTTAAAGCAAAAGGTTATTTACATTATAACACAACAATCTCATAATCAAATGATTAGCAGAAATTTAGCAAGTGCATGATAATGACAACATAGAAGGCACACAAATGGAGGAATGGATGATGAAATTTCCAAACGACGCGGATGGAGAAGCATTGCGCAGTTTATTTAATGAGGGTGTCAGTTTTAAAAAGCCGCAGCCAGTCGAATTTTTTATAGCTGTGCCGGATAAGGCAACTGGCGAGAAGCTTCTGCCAGTATTGAAGGAAGAAGGCTTTCATGGCTTACTCGATCAGGATGATGAGACAGATGAGTGGGCTTGCAGCTGCTCGAAAAGGATGCTCCTTAACCATAGTGAATTAAAAAAAGTGCAGGAAAAGCTGGATAAAATAAGCAAGCCTTACGGCGGCCATTCTGATGGCTGGGGCGTATTTATAGAATAAAATGCAGGTGATGACATGCTTCATACTTTTTTAGGTGAAACAATCCGGTATGATGTGATTTTTAAAAATCGGAAAACAATCGGCATTTATATGGATTTGTACGGCCATTTCGAAGTCCACGCTCCTAAGGGGACCGCAGATGCAAGTGTGCTCCAAATCCTAGAAGGCCAATGGGACTTGATCCTGCAAAGGGCGAAGGAAATGAAAGAGCGGGCCTCAGCCGGTAGGGAAAAAGAGTACGGACCAGGCGGACAATTTCTATATTTGGGCAGGCTCTATCACATTCTGATTTCTCAGGATGCAGATATCGAAAAAGACAATGCCGTGTTCGAGGAAGACAAGCTCCATGTATACGTGAATGAGCAAAATGAAGAGAGCATCAAACAGGCTTTGAAGCGATTTTATTATCAGCAGTGCAAGGCATTCGTCGAAAAACGGGTTAAATTTTATCAAAGCAATTTCAAAATAAAGCCGCGCTCGATTCGAATCACGGACAGTAAGACGAACTGGGGAACGTGTGATTCCATGAGGAATTTGACATTCAATTGGAAGCTTTCCATGGCACCAATAGAAGTGATTGATTATGTTGTCGTCCATGAAATGTGCCATATGGTCCATATGAATCACGACCGTTCATTTTGGCGGCTTGTCGGAAAAATCATGCCTGAATATGAACGGTATGAGCGCTGGCTGGCTGTGTCGGGATGGAGGATGGAGGTTTAGTGTAGCGGGGGTGACAGATCCTCTCAGCGGAGCAAAAAACTTCAAAAATATTATCCATATACTAAAAAGGGATAGATGAGCATTTTTTTCTTGAAATTGGATAGCGTATCGCTGCTTATGATTGGAGTCTAAGCCGATCCCACGATTTGCTTTGACCGACGGCTATCTGGCTTTGGCGCTGATCTGCGCCTTGTTTATCAGAAAAACACAGGGTACGTCCCCATTTCCGTTCAGCAGAACGCAGAGGATTCTTCGGTTCTATTCCACAAATGGGTGTGACGATCGGAACGGTGATGGGTACACAATGAGCATATCAACGTCCCTGTGCTCCTTCGTTTGTGAACATTTTATGAACATAATCCAAAAGATAGTAACAAAAATCACATTGCGTGATTTGATTCACTTGGTTGGTAAATTCTCCTCGTTATAATAACCTTCGAGACCATTACATTAAGGGGGAGAGGCAATGAAAAAGTTTGGATTAATGCTATTAACTGGAGCTTTAACAATAAGTTTAGCCGCTTGCGGGGGGACTGAGGAAAAAGCAAATACATCGGCCGGGAATGAAGAAAACGCCGCAGCATCAGCAAATCAGTCAGTAGAGGAGTTTACAATCACAGCTACTAATTGGGAATTCACTTCTGATAGGGAGTTAACGATTCAAAAAGGAAAGAAAGTGAAGCTGAACTTGGTTAATAAAGAAGGGTTGCATACCATCGGAAATGATGAATTAGGTTTGGACCTTAAAGCTGATGCTCCTTCTGAATTCACAGCAGAGAAAACTGGCGAATACAAGTTAATTTGTTCCACAGTTTGCGGTGCTGCAGAAGATCATGAAGAGATGGTCATTAAACTAAACATTGTTGATTAGTAAGATCCTTAGGGACGGTTCTCTTGTCCCATTCGGGAGTCGAAATAATAGCTGAATAGTGCTTAAATAGCATAAGGGAAGCTAAATAATGCTTCCCTTTAATTTTGGTTAGCGACATGCAGGTGATTTTTAAGGATTTAATAATCAAGAAACAGGGATTTTCGGGACATAAGAACCGTCCCCATGTCTCCACTGAAAAAGTGCCCTATTTTTTAAAAGGAAATCTCCATTTCTAGGCTGCTTCCAGAAAATGAAGATTTTCATTTGGTATTCCGAAATAAATGATAATAAAAGGCGTAGAAGCAGACTTATTAGAGGATAGTATATTCAAAATCCTCTTTAAGTTTACCGCCAAAGCGGTCATTTCTCTTATAACCCCATGCTTTTGAGACCGCACCCTCTGGCACGTTCTAACCCGTGGAAAGTTTTTCAAGTCCCCGTTCTCCCATTTCTGACAAGATCAAAATGTTCTTCGAAAGATGGTTATGAAGGATCTCCTTTGCAGAGATTCTTTTTATTTTCACAGATTCAATGTTTAACGTGTCTGCTAGATATAATGAGTGGTTTACTCGTGATTATTCAAGAAGCAGTACTAATGACTTAAGTGGGAAATATTCCTATAAAACTATAAAAGGCTAAGTCTTTTCGTAATAGGAAGTATGTAAAGTAGGAAAAAGAAATTGAAGGGACAAAAGAGCAATAAGCAAGTTCGGTTTATTTAATTATTTTACTTATGGTAGAAATGTACCATATGCAGAAAGTGGAAAAGGGAGGGGGAAAAGTTTTAAAGGTTTACGCGATATTTAATCTTTTGTAAGGGGCAGGGAGGAAGCAGGTAAATGAATGTAATGAAAAAAGTACTTTTACTCACGCTGACAACTATATTGTTATTCAGCATGAATGTGGAAGGCCTAACTGTAAAAGCAACAACTGATGTGCCTAGAGAAAGCGGGGAGCAGCTTATACAAGAACCTAGTTCGAAGCTACTAGAAAGCATAGAGAAAATTAGTGAAGTTACAAATGCTAAAGACAAATCCTTTTGGACAAGACGTGCTATGCAGGTCATCGGGACAAAAAAAGTAAGTGTCAAGGAAGAGCATCTTTCCTATGGAACTGCTAAAGTTTATAAACTCGACAATAGTCCTTATGTTGCTGTTGGAATACCGATTGTAAGTAGTAATCATCACGAGGTCAGCAATGTGTCCATTTATTTTAATGAAAAAACTAAAAAGCTGCAAACCTATACAGAAATGGAATTTAAGAGATCAGATCAAGATACTTTCCATATCCTGTTGAATGTTAACGGAAAAGAACAGATTAACGAGCTTACAGAGGATCCATTCATGACTGAAAAAGAAGTTCGGGAAAATTCAGCTGGACAAATAGGCGCTCTAGGTGTGGATTGGAATAAAGTCGGTGATTGTCTCGGTATTTCGGGAATGGCAGCAAGATGGTTATCGTACATTTGTGGAGCAACGTGTGTAATCACCTTGGGGACTGCATGTGTTGTCTGTGTCACGGCTGCGATTGGTGTAACAGGTGGTACCGCATTGGCTTGTCTAGGTCAATATTGGGATTAATATCAGAAGGGGTTGGAAAATAGTGTGGCTTAAGAAAAGTTTTCTAGTTTCATTAGTGGTGTTACTATTTGTTTCTATGTCAACACCTCAAAGTCAAGTGAATGCTGAGGTAACATCAGATGATCCTCTTGCGCAATTGGAGGATTCTGTGAAATTTCAATTAGAAAAACTTGTTGAGGTTACGGATAAGAAGGAAAAGAGTAGATGGGTTAAAAGAGCAGAGAAACAAATTCAAAAAGGCCAAGTTAAGATCTATTCTACTGAATTAGATTTTGAGAATGCTAAAGTATTTACTTATAAGGAAAATGACTTTCATTCTGTAACGATTCCTGTATCTAGCGAAAAGCATCATGAAATAAGCAATGTAGCTCTCCATTTCCTGAAGCCAGGAAAGGTTGAATCTTATTCAGAGATATTAATCCAGAAATCTGAGATTGATACTTTCCAAACAATTGCATATATTAATGGTGAGGTAACTTTCAACGAAGTGACTGATGAAATGTTTTATACAGCTGCAGAGTACTTTGACAGCCAGGATGGGGCTATTTCCACTATGGGCTTTAGTTTTAGTGGCTTCGTCAAATGTTTAGGTCTCCCTTCTATTGTCGGCTGGCAATTAGGTAATATTTGCGCGATCGCTTGTCTCACTGGAGTCCTCTGCCTGCCATGTCTCGCTGTAGCTCTTGGAATGAGTACTGGTGCTATTGCAACTTGTTTCTATCTTAACTGGTAAAATTAAAACAAGAAAGGAGAAATCACCATATGGAAACATTATTAATCATCATTTATGCAATTTCTATTAGTCTTATATTATTTTTGTTAATTAGGAACAGGAACAAAAATAAAATCAGAATGAATATTGTTGTATTGGTTCTCCTTTCGAGTTCTACATTGGCAGTTGTGTCTGTTGTTGATTCGAAATACTCCGTAGTTTTATATTCCATGCACATCGCTCTGTTGGCTAGTGCACTAATTATCGCTGTTAAGGCAAAAAGAACTTCATAAAAAATAAGGCTGAACCATCTTGGTTCAGCCTTATTTTATGTGTTTTTTTTAATGTTCAAAAGGCAAGTCATACAATGGATCCAAGACGATGATATCAAAATTAATCCCGTTTAAAGTAATAAGGCCTATAAGAGTAAGTCCTACAATAATCTTTGATAAGTTTTTCATTTTCATCCCTCCTAATTGAAATATAGCATAATATTAAGAAGCTAAGATGATGCAACATAGTAAGATGTAATCGATAAAATTCAATATTTTGTAAAAATACGACGTTATATATAGTTCTTTATTCATTTAAGAATATTTTATTGTAGAAGATATTTTTTTCTAGATAATAGAAAAGACACCTTTCTTCTGGATGAAAGGTGTAATATGATTATTGGTAAAGTAATATATTTCCAAATATAAAAAAGAAGTAAAATGTTAAAGAAACTCCGAGGTGATGGGAAGGGGTCAAGATTATGAGTGAATTCAATTTCAAAAACCTTGGTGATACAATCCATACAATTAGAGTAAAGCTAAATGTAACCCAAAAAGAACTAGCAAAAGGAATTTGTAGTCAATCACAAATCAGCAAAATAGAAAAAGGAGAAATAAGCCCTTATATAGCGCCAATGAATCTAATTACTTGCTAGGAGAATTGTTGTATCAGAAGGGGTTAATCCTTTTAGAGGAAAAAGCTATCCCTGAAGGCAAGGAACTAATGGATAAAGCGTGTATGCTTTTTACCATGAATGGTAAAGAGCATTATGTCAAAACAGCTCGCGAGAAAGTCCAACAATATACTTAGTGCTCTATTGCGACAAGGTGACGGTTCCGACGTCTCGTCAATTATTAAGATTTAACCACATACTCGCTTGCGCAGTCTGAAATGAGCTTTGTTTCACTTCTTTTTTATCTTGTACGACATGGATCAATGCAGAAACTTCTGCTTTAATTGCTCCTCGTGTTGATTTAAACTAAGTTCAATAACTAAGTTGATAGAAATGAAGTGATAAAATGAAACTTAAAATACAAATTCCCTTTTTCATATTCGGACTTATCCTTTTTAGTTATGGTATAGCGGTGGCAATCAAGGTTAAGTACTTAGGGGTCCACCCGTGGGATGTTTTGAATATTGCCCTTTTTGATAAGTTTGGTTTAACAATCGGAACATGGAACGTGATTTTTGGGATCATGTTAGTTCTTGTAACGCTTTTGATTGATCGTTCTTATGTTAACATTGGTACCTTTATTAATGCACTGATGGTTGGCACGATGGTTGACTTTTTTCTCTGGCTGGATGTTTTGCCCAAGGCTTCCACGCTCATGTTTGATGTTTTGGTATTGCTGCTTGGTATTGTGATCATGGGTATTGGAGGAGGAATGTATAATGCTGCTCGAATCGGATCAGGGCCAAGAGACGGATTTATGCTTGCGATTTCAGTCAAGCTCGGGTATTCAATCAGCAGAGTGCGAATGATTGTGGAGAGTATGGTGCTGGTGGTTGCCCTATTACTGGGCGGGCCGGTCTTTATTTTCACCTTTATTTATACATTTATCCAGAGTCCAATTTTCCAGGCTGCTTACAAGGTGTGTACAACATGGATTGAAAAGTTATCTAGGTCAATAAACAAAAATGTGATTTCTATGTAATAAAACAGAGAGGCCGTTAAAATTATACTCCACAGCAGGAGAAGCAATAGGGAGCTTTAGCAATCACAATTACATATCAACAGAAAAGCAATGGAGAATAAGTTTTCCGTTGCTTTTTTTATTTATCTTTCAGAAAGTTTAGCGTGGTGCATTCATTTTCATATTAAACTAATTAAAAATAATTCTTAAAAATAACTCTAATAAGTGAAATAAATGTTGTACGGATTCGACTAATTTATAAGCATAAAAAATTGATGGGAAAATGGAGTTGACCAGCTGATGATTAGCAACAGAATTTCAGAGTGGTTTTACTTGTACAACAAAGATATATACCATTTTTTAGTTTATTATATCGGGTCAAATGATGTGGAAGATCTTGTGCAGGAAGTTTTTATCCGGGCAATTAAGGGCTTTGATACGTATCAGGAAAAATCAAGTCCTAAGACCTGGCTTTTTTCGATTGCGCGCCATGTGGGGATAGATGAAATTAGAAAAAGGAAGCGTCTTAGTGTGAAGCAAATGATCAGGTTCTGGGATGACCAAACAGATAAGGCAACGCCTGAGGAAATCCTCCAGCTTAATGAAAATAACAGATTGCTTTATCAGGCAGTCCAATCGCTTAAAGCAAATTATCGGGACGTCATCATCCTTAGAGGGATTAAAGAACTTTCTGTATCTGAAACAGCATCCATTTTAAATTGGACTGAAAATAAGGTGCGTATTACCTACCATCGTGCGTTAAAGATCCTGCAAAAAAGCGAAGGAGGATTTTCACTATGAAAGACCATGAGAAATTTTATGATTTAGAGAGAAAAATCAAATCATTACCAGAACCTGATTATGATAAAAAGTTCAGTAAAGCTACACAAGATATGATCCATGAAAACCTGCTGCAATTTGCAAGGTCAAATGATAAGAAGAAAAAAAGGAGAGCTGCGATCATGAAAAGGTTTTTTGCTGGTTTAGCGAGTGTTGCTGCTATATTGTTATTCGCCATTCTTATTCTTCCGTTTAATGAGGAACGTCCATCAAGTCCTGAATCAAATGAACAAGGGCAACAAAGCGAGGAGCATCCTCCAATAGATGAAAACAAAGTGGACGATAATAAAAATCCTCTGGATCAGAACGAACCTGGTGATAAAGTAACAGATACTATTCTTTATGAAAATACCGAATATGGATTCAACTTTGAGCTTCCAAAAAGTTGGGAGGGTTACAAGATTGTCTCTGATTCCTGGGAAGGTATTTCTGCTGATCAACAAATAATTGAAAGCGGCCCAACCCTTTCAATTAGACATCCTAAACGGACGGAGGAAAAACCGAAACAAGATATTCCGATCATGATTTTTACACTTAATCAGTGGTCCTTACTTGAAAAGGGAGAATTTCATATTGGGGCAGCACCTGTTCGCCCATCCATCCTGGGACAAAATAATAAGTATGTTTTTGTACTTCCAGCTAGATATAACTATGCATTTCCTGAGGGGTATGAAGAAGTAGAAAACATTTTAGAAAACAATCCACTTCAACCGCAAAATGCAGAATAAAAGACATTCAAAAATATAAATGATAACCAGAACAACTAAAATTGGGCGTAACAGAGGAAAAAGGCTAGGGATGGTCATATATTTCTTTTACGAAGAAACTTTTCAGAAAACAATAGGCATTTTGCTACTTCTGTAGGATTGTTTTGAATCCAGTATTTGGTATTATTTTAGGCGTATGAAAGGGAATGTGAGGAGATTACTGGGAGCAGGAGCTGGAATGAAGGTATAGGTGTAGAACCTATGTGCAGGCGAAATGCTTTGGCGGCAAAATTGTAAGTGCTAAAGCCGAAATCCGATTTCTAGAAAAAACGTTTTGTTTTCATTTCACTATATAAAAGGTAGTAGTACAAACCTGCACTTTTGTCTGCAAATAGGTATGTTAAGAGTTGTTTAAGATTTTAAACTTCCTAGGATTCTTTTTCCGCCTTTATATAAAATGAAGATGGAAGATCAATTAGTAAAAAGAGATAGTAAAAGAGAAAAATAAGCGGCCAAATACCACATATAACCATTTTTGTGATAAAATAACAATATACTAAATAATGGAGGAAAATGATGATTAATGTCTTACGCGGTATAGGATTTATTGCGGCTGTTGTTTATTTTATCTGCCAATTCACTGCCCTGGGCGACAACCAGGCTATTGAGAAAGGTGCATTAGTGGTCCTCATTGTAAGTGTGTTAATCAGCTTCGTCATTCCTGATAAGAAAAAAGAGGAGAAGGCTTAGATGAACCAACGAAAAAGAAGACACTAATGTTAGTGTCTTCTTCTCGTTTCTGTAACAGACGTTTGCCGCGGCTGTTAAAAAAGGTGCTTCTACAATAAGAATACACAATATACTTGCATGAAAACAAGTGTTATGCGTGCATTTTTTCTGTCATTTGAGGGCTGACTTTCTTCTCAAGGAAGATTTCTTCCAGGGAAGGCTGGTCAGCGGTTACCCTGAACAGATCGATGCCCAGCTCGCTCAGACCACGGATGATGATTGGGATAGAATCTTCCTTACCAATTTCGACGCTTGTTTCGCTAGCACCTATTTCAATATTATGGCTGAATTTGCTTAAAAATGCATAGGTTTTTTCCTTTTTAGGACTGGCAAGAGGAGAGTGCACCAGTTTAATGGTCATTGTTGCATTGTGCTTTTGCCTTAGTTCATCCATGGTGCCTTCATGCATGATTCTTCCTTTCTTCATGATGGCAATACGGGTACATATTTTTTCAACTTCATGTAAATTATGAGAGGTCATAAAGATGGTCATACCGCCCCGGTTCAGCTCCCTGATCAGTTCTTGAATCTGGATCGCAGATTCGGCATCTACTCCAGATGTGGGTTCGTCCAAAAATATGAGGTCAGGGTTATGGACTATGGCTTGGGCGATTCCAAGCTTTTTCTTCATTCCAAACGAAAATTTGCCGACCTTTTTATTGGCATGTTCTTTCATGCCGACCTTATCAAGGACTTCAAGGCAATGCTGCTTGCCTGCCTTCACACCGCACAATTTTGAGAAAAAGCGAAGATGCTGCATGGCGGTTAAGTGGTCATAGAAGGTGGAGTAATCCGGCAGGACACCGACCTTTCTCCTTATTTCCGGAGTTAGGCTCTTTTCCGAAAACAGGGAGAACTCTCCGCTCGATGGCAGGATAATACCGGTAAGCATGTTGATGAACGTGGATTTTCCGGCTCCGTTTCTTCCCAGGAATCCATAGATTTCTCCTTGTTTTACTGTCAGGTCAATTCCATTTACGACCGTCTGTTTTCCAAACTCTTTATGGAGAGAGGTTGTTTTAATCACTTCCATTACAGATCACTCCTTTTAAACAGGTATATGGAAAGCACTAATAATAGGACTGTCATGGCGAGTGGCACCGTGATATAGGGACCTCCCAGATAAATATAGTAATAGGGAGAAAGAAATTTAAACCAGGACACAAATGGGTTTGAAGTGGCAATGGCCCAAAAACTGACGGCCGGGAACAGCAATGCCAGGATGATTCCGAAGAACATCGTTACAGCTGGTCTTGGGAAAATGACGGAAACCAAAAGAATCAAGGAAATCGAAAAAGTGATGAAAATAAGGCTTTCTGCAAAGCTGAGCCAAAGAAATTCCTTTGAAAAGCTGCTGATCAGTAAAAATGAGATGAATAAGCATAGGATCCAAAAAAGACTGATACCCAAAAACTTTCCGATGATGATTTTCGATCTAGAAGTTTTGGTCACAAGAAAGCGCATCGTTCGGGAGCTTACCTCACGATTGATGGTGTCGTGTGAGAGCCCGGAGACAAAAAAGAGGCCGAAGAAGACGATCAGGATCATGAGTCCTGCTGCATAGCCATTTTTCCCAAGTTCCTCGGTTCCTAACTCCTGCATGAACTGGCCCATGACATCCGCCAGCAAATAGGAGGAACCAAAAATGATGCCGATGATGGCCAATGTTTTAAAGCTTTTAAACAAACTCTTAAATTCATGAAAACAAATGGTATTCATGTTATCCGCTCCTTTCTGTCATTAAGTATAATGACTGCAGCTTAATTTCAGCTGAACACAATCTTAAATTCACCTTAATTTTGGGGGTAGACATGGAAAAGAAAAAACTGCTGCTGGTAGACGATGAAGAAGATTTATTGATCATGCTCAAGATGGTGATTGCAAAAGAAGGAGACTTTTCGATAGATACCGCCTCTACAGGCCAGGAAGCTCTTCATAAGGTTCAGCAGAACCAATATGACTTTATTGTGCTTGATATTATGCTCCCGGATATGGAGGGATACAGGGTCTGCACCGAAATCAGACAAATAGCCGACATCCCAATCCTGTTCCTGTCAGCCAAGAACTCCGATCTCGATAAATTAATGGGATTTGCCCACGGTGCAGATGACTATCTAACGAAACCTTTTAATCCGCTGGAAGTGGCCGCCAGGATCAAAGCCATCCTGCGCCGGACTTCTTTGCAAAAAGAGGACAGGACAGAGAAAGTATTGGATTTTGGATGGTTTTCTGTTCATTTATCCTCTGCGGAATTAAAGGTCGATGGAAAGGCTGTCCCGTGCACAGGCATCCTGTACCAGCTGCTGCTGCTGTTCTGCCGACATCCCAACCGTGTCTTTTCCAAAGAGGAGATTTACGAGCGAATCTGGAAGGAACCTCATTTTATCGATGACAATACAGTCATGGTGCATATCAGAAAGTTGAGGGAGAAGATTGAAAAAGATCCAAGCCAGCCGGAATATATCAGGACCGTCCATGGGCTAGGCTATAAATTTGTTGCGAGGGATTAAATGCGAGGAATTAAAAGAGATTTAACGCTGTATTTTATCTTCCGTTTCCTGTTTTTGCTGATCATGGTCATGATGTTTCTTGGAGGAATGATCCTATACCTCTCCTATCAAATCCTGCAGAACGAAACAAAAGGGAATTTTCATAGGACGACACGAGAATATCTTGAAAGCTCCCTCCACAGGGAAAATGGGGAAATCCGGATTGAAAATAAAATGAAACAGGCAGTGAAAACGCAGAATGGCTGGGTCCAGATCCTTAATGAAAGCGGGGAGGCAGTGGAAGGCTACCATGTGCCTGAAGGCGTTCCTGAAAGGTATGAATTAAACGATTTTCTCACACCTGCCCTCTCGTTACCCTATCAGGTGTCACGCTGGAACATTACAATCGACAAGGAGGAATATATTGTTCTTTATGGCCATTCCTCTAAAAGTTCGGAACTGTACGAACAAATTGCCGGCTATGCAGCTGCTGACACCATCCCTAAAGAAGTTAAGAGACTTGCAGACAAAGAGAAAGCAGCTATTTTTCTTCTGAATCATGAAGGAAGGATGATTGAACAATATGATGGGGGCCTGGAGCCAGAGATCAATTTTATCGATCTTCAGCAGTCATATGAATATAATCCGGAAGCAAAATATGAGATTGCCAGCGGAGCAGACCCTGAGACAGGGAATATCCTTACCGTCGTGACACTGAATCAAACCCAGATGGACGGAAAGGAAAATGATAAAGCTCTGAAAGTGTTCATTGCTTTTCTGCTCCTTCTGTTACTGATCTTGCTCCTGGTTTCCGTGAACTATGGAATGAAGATTGGAAGGGGAGTCCTCTTTATCATGGACTGGATCAATCAGCTCGCCAAAGGGGAGTATCCTCAGGAGAAGCTGTCACCCAAAGGGCATACCGAGTCTGCGTTTTTCAATCGGATTTACCATTCATTGACGAACCTGACAAGAACTCTAGATGAGAATAAAAGAGAAATTGAAGGCAATGAAAGACTGAGGGAAGAATGGATTGCCGGGCTGACGCATGATTTGAAGACACCAATAAGTTCGATTTATGGTTATTCCAAGCTTTTGCAGGCCGACCCGGAACGATGGTCGCTTGATGAGCTGAAAATCATGGGAAATACCATGACAGAGAAATCAGATTACATAATTGAACTGATTAACGACCTGACCTTAAGCAATCAGCTGGCAAACTCCTCTCTGAATTTAGAAAAAGAGAGAGTGGATGTGAGGGTAATTCTTCAACATTCCATTGCCTCGTTAAAGCTTGAGCTTGAGCGGAACAAGTCCGAAATACAGTTTGAATCTGATCCATCTGAGGTCATGTGGCCGGTCGACCCGACAGGTTTTAGAAGAATTTCCGATAACCTGCTGGCCAATGCGGTCAAGCACAATGCTGCCGGTACGAAGATTGCAGTGAAGCTGGATAGAAGGAACGGCGCACTGTATCTTTCGGTAAGAGACAACGGAAATGGAATGGATGAAATCACGCAAAGGAATCTTTTCAGAAGATATTACCGGGGAACGCACACAAAGGAAAGGGATTCCGGAACAGGATTGGGCATGGCGATTACCAGGCAGCTAATCCTTGCTCATGGAGGCTCGCTTGAATTGAAGAGTAAAATTGGGGAAGGGACAGAAATTTTGGTCTGGTTTCCCGGTGAATGAAGAAAAGAGATAATGCTCCTTTATGGCATTATCTCTTTTTTATGGCAATGCTTTGCTTCTTGGTCCTTATATGAGCGACTTGTTTTGTCATCTCAAATGCATCCAGGTACTTGGCGAGCAAGACAGCCAGAGCGCCGGCGGCAAGTATAGGCCACCAGGAATAGATGATTTGCTCGATTAAAATATTTAAAGGGACAACAAACAAGAAAAACAGAAAGGATGAGCGGTTTCGATGTTTGGCGGTAAGATTCCCTGTGATAATAAAAAGACTGTTTAACGCCAAAAAACATAGAAGAGCCACAAAACTGTACGAGATGTCGACCAGATTGAGCAGCCCCAGAGCGAAATATAACATCATCGCCAGGAACCAGGTGAACACCAGCAGGATACCTGCGGTGATATCGGATACCAGGCTGGCAGCTTTAGGAGTTACAGGAAATAAATAAGGGTTATTCAGTTTGGCCAGTTTTCCAGAAAACTTCAATTTTGAGTTCAGGATCAGCGTACAAATCAGGGCGATTGTCAGCGACAGTTCTTCGCCCGATCTCTTGGTGAAGGCATAGCCAAAAGCTGACGTTAAAATAATAAAACTTAACATATAGATGTAAGAAAGCAGAATGTCCTGATCCCTTAATGCTTTAATAAAGCTGACCTTAAGAAGGGCCCTGAACCTTGCGGGAAGAGCAATGAATACGAAGCTGGCCAGTTTTAAGAATACAACGATTTTCTGCTGGCTGATGGGAACGAAATGATACTTTTTTTCCGAAAGAATGTGCGAGATCATTGTTTTATGGCTGGCCAGCCCCAGCGCCGAGATGATGGCCAGAAGCGAGCAGAAGGCCGATGAGTAGCTGAGGGGCAGCAGTTTTTGATCTGAAAAATACAGAATATAGAACTGTATGATTAATGCCAGGCACAGGAATGAGAGAGTGATCACATACTTGATGATCCTCAGTTTTTTTAACCAGAAATAGAGATATTGCAGACATAACGCTGCAATGACGATTAAATGGAACATGATCATTGCCTTGGCGATTGTCAAAAGGGACTGCTGATAAAGCAAGAGCAGCCCTATCAAAATGATTTGCTCGATTTGCACAGCCCTGCTTAGCCATGCTGACGTTATATACTGATAGAAAAAGATCGTGCTTGGAAGAATCGGAACGTATTTAAAAGAGTCGAGTAAAACAGGAGTGCCTTTTTTGCCTATTCCTCCGATGATGGAAGCGGATAATAAGGAGATGGTAAAAAGTAAGGTGAAATACATATTCAGTGTCTGGCCAACGGTCCAATAATGGAACCCTGCGGACACACCGCCGTAAAAGAAAATCAGGAAGGCAAGCTCACTGAAGGTGAGAGAGTTTGTGGTTTCAAAAGCTTTATGATAGAGAGTCTTATAGGTTTTTAATTTCAAGTGAATCACCCTGCGGTTATATTGAGTAGCTTCCTGTTCTTAATTTCGAAGGATTTAGTAGAGATAGCCTCTCCATATTCCTTTAAGTGAGTCGTAATCAGCGTTAGCTTTCCGCGATTTTTTCGTTCCTGGAAAAGGTGAAGGACATGTTCGACAGATTCCGAGTCCAATCCTTCAAAAATTTCATCGCAGACCAGGAAAATTGGATCGATGAGCAGGCTGCCGATCAACTGTATCTTTTTCTTGCTTCCAAAGGATAGCGAACTGATCAATTCATCCCACTTATCCCCTACATTCAGCTGGACGCTCAGCTGAAGTGCTTCCTCCAGTTTAGGAGCTTGATTTAGATTGTATACATCAATAAGGAATGAGAAGTACTCACTCGGGGTGAGCAGATCCATGAATTGCTGATGGTCAATGGAAACGATGCAGCTATGCTGCCTTAAGTGCTGATGGTCATCAATGGAACGGCCCAATAACGTAATACTGCCACTGTCGATTGGCAGAAAACCAAGGATGCTGTTCAGGAAGACAGATTTTCCGGACCCGTTTGGCCCATAAAGCAGGATCACTTCTCCACTATGCAATTCCATGTCGATTTTATCCAATATTACTTTATCTTCAAATGTCTTGGTCAGGTCTTTCACCTGAAGCACGGGTGACTGCGTTTCCACTTTCATTTCCCCTTTTTTAGATAAGGATAGGCGTGCCCAAACTTTATGTAGTTTATTAGTTAGTAAGGTTAATAGATAATGGGCTTAGTTTGTAATGGTTCTTACAAGCCGATAATGGCTTTAAGGATTTCCCAAAGGATAGCAACCTTTGAGATATTTCTCCATAACCAACTTGCAACTGCAGAAGCACCTTTTTTAACAGCCGCGGCAAGTGCTGCATAATCAATAGCGCTTAATTTAGATTTTACTGCAGAAGCGATTTTACTCCAATATTGAACGATATATTTAGCGATTGTACCAATTCCTGGCATGTTTATTTCTCCTCCTGTTAAAGCCTGGCATCGCCTATCCATTTACAAATATACTAAACGTTTCTATAAATTGGTATTTCGTGTTTCCGCAAAGTTCATCATTTTCGGACAAATAATACCCGTCTGGAATGCTCTTGTCACAATGCCCACGCGGGTTTTGACGTTCAGCTTCCTGAAAATGCAACTAATCTTGTACTCTACCATTCTTTGCGAATAATTAAGAATTGACGCAATTTCCTTGTTTGGCACTTCTTTAGCGATTAGTAGTATGATTTTTTTCTCGGTCTCTGAGACGACTTCTGGCTTTACTGATTTCATATCTTTTTCCTCCATGTTTTTGAACGATTTGAATGATGTAAGGTGTTCATTTTTGTTTTTAGTCCGGCTTGAAGCGAAAAGTTTTCGGAATCCGTCAGGGCCATAAAAGAGCTAGGTGTCCAGATGAATTCAGGCTGATTCCTGAATTTTGGCAATCACTCTCCTCTATATCATTTTTTAAAATCACACTGGCAAAAAAGTCTGTATTGTCAGCATGATTTTGTCATGTGAGTGGTGATCCTAGACCTTTTCAAGCAGGTATGTGGAGTTAGCCAAAGTGGAGGTCTTATGCTATTTGAACCTGAATGGAAGAAAAGGAGGACACCTCATGTGATGGAAAATTTATACAAAGAACATTATATAATAATCTAAAAGTGGATTGTGTAAATTTACACGTTTTTTACAAATTTGGTTATAAAGCACTATTTCGTTCAATCCTTCGATTCTCCCCTCGCTCGGCAAACATAAAGTTTTAGAGGTTTCCTTTTTTATTTAGAAACACGAAAAAATAGATTGCGAATACTCTGATAGAGTCTTAAAATGAGGGAGGGAAAATGTTAGAGAGAGAAGGATCAGCATGTGGATTGCCGCGGCATTGGTAACGACGTTAAGCTTTGGGATCAATAATACGATTTTTAAATGGAGTACAGCACGACATCTTTCAAAAGTACATATTCAATTTTTCTTTTACTTGGTAGCCTTTCTGGTCACCCTTGGTTATGGAGTGGCGTCTGGGGCGCTGGAGTTCAACTTGCTGGCAATGGTTCTTGGCGGCCTGATTGGAATATTGAATGCAAATGGGAATATCCAAATGTCGAGGGCGTTTGAGAAGGGGCCGGCAAGCCTGACATCGCCTCTGGTAGGCGCAAACGCGATATTTCCGATTCTCGGTGCAGCGGTTATTTTTCACGAACAGATCAGCCTGCTTCAGTGGCTAGGCATTGTATTCATTCTGGGCTCGGCCTTGTTGATTCAATATTCGCCAGGCACGAACCGCGGGACTGAGTATGGGCCATGGCTATTTCGGGTGCTTTTGGCCATTCTTTCGTTCGGGATTCTTGGAATCTTGATGAAGACGACTTCTTATTTGCAAATCAGTTCGCTTAATACATTGATTTGCATGTATGGCGGCGGAAGTATTTATTTGGGAATCACCAGCATTCGGGAAAAAGAGCATTGGCAGCTGACAGAAGCCAATATCGGTTCTCTCGTTGGCTTGATCAGTGTCATCGGCTACAGCTGTTACTTTTATGCATTGCATGAGGGAACAGCGAGTATTATCTTCCCGATTGTCAGCCTGAATTGCCTGGTCGTCATACTTGCTGGCATCTGGCTTTTTAAAGAGAAAATCAAAATGTACCAGCTTGTTGGAATTTTTTCAGCGTTGCTTGGTATTATTTTTACGAAAATATGAGTTGAAAAGGCAGCCGCTAGTTGGTTGCTTTTTTTCTATAGGGAAAAACAGATGAAGTTTACTGTCCGATTCAAGAGTGGAAATAGTGTTGCCTCCAGTATACGACATAAAAAAACCGCACTCTTCCCAATAAAGGGTTGAGTGCGGCAGGAAAATCTATCTAATTCCGTCATGGACTTACCTTTTACGGAATTAGGAATTGCGTCCAAACATTACATAGTCAGTTGAGATTGGAAGGATATCGATAATACTATTTGTGTTCAAAAGATTATCGAGTTGGCTTCCTCTTACTGTTACGATTTGTGTTTTATTATAGATATCCCCATTGAAATTCGTAGACATCACGACACCATTTAGGAACACATTCTGTTGGTTTCCATAAGTGATGGTTCTCGTTTCTCCTGGACGAAGTGTAAAATAGAGTACTCCATCAAAGTTGGCCGGATCCGCCCCCTGACGAACAAGAAGACCAATCTGCAAAGTCGCTGCGCTGCGGTTATTAAACGTTTTTTGTGCCATTTTCATTCACCTCCCATCCTTTGGTTTAATACATCCTATTCTATTAACCAAAAGAGGGGAGGGCTTGTATAATAGTTGAATTTATCATTTTTTGATAAATGGGGACGTACCCTGAGCGAACTTAAATGAAAGCTAACAAAGTGAAACGGGGTGTCCCTAGCTTGCTGTCCTTAATTGGATAGCAAGCTTTTTTATAAACTTTGATCCGTGTTTGTTCAAGAAGATTTGTGGATATTGGTGGATTTTACAAGACTCGGGACGGTTCAAGTTTCTCATAAAACGTAAAATTTATTACGTGTTGGTATAAAGCGTTTACCTCAAGGAGTACACTTCCTTTTCGGAACTCCAAAATTGGAATCAACTGTAAAATATTCAAAAACGTGTTATCCTAATTTTAACAATTACGCGCAGGAACGAGTTTGATTGGATTGTGATATGCAAGTGTTTAAGAATGTGCACGTGAACGGTGGCAAACATTGGGTAGGAATTAGTTTTGCAGGGAATTATTTTGTTCAGTCACGGAGGGAGAGCATGGTTGCGAATATGGCTTATGGAGGACTTTTGGGCAGTTTCTTTATCCTGCTTGGTCTATTCATCTGGAGAAAAGGAAGCGTTTCTTTTTTAGCGGGTTATGCGAAAGATAAGGTGAACAATGAAAAATTAATGGCAAAGCGGATTGGACTGGTCATTGTTTTATTTGGTATTGAAACTATTTTGTTAATTGGCATCAGTCTTTTCATCATGCCGGTAGATGGCCTTATATATGGGGTTCTAGCCGGAATACATGTTTTGGTGATTTTAATATTAATGGTTTTAACGCAATTGAGTGATCATGAGTAATTTAATGCATTCCTTATAAGAAATATATTCGCTTAAGGAGGCGTTCTTCAGTGAGCATTAATCAGGACGCTAAACTATCCATGCATACTAGGAGCAGAAAGAATGAAAAAACTTATATTAGTAGGAGTTTTATTAATAGGAGTTTCTATAGGATATCTGTACAGTGATAAAGATTTATCGAATATAGTAGTATCAGAAGGAAAACTTCAGGATTCATATGAATCATTGGATGAAATGGAAAAACAAACTCCTTTAATTTTAATTGGGAAAAAAATAAGTGGAGAATCAATTATCGATAGAGATGAGGAAGGATTTCCGAATTATTATTTTACCGTTTCAGATTTTAAGGTTCATGCAGTTATTAAAAATGATACAGGACGAAAAATAGAAAAGAACCAAGAAGTCTCTATATTAGAAACCAGTGCTTTCGACAAAAATCAGGGTCAGCTATTAAGTGTTAGTGGATATTTACCGATGGAAAATGATAAACAATACATGCTATTTCTTGAACCAAATGATTCGGAAAAAGGACCTGCTGCAGGGTCATTCAACATTCAAGGTGTGGTTATGGGAAAGAAAAAGATAATAAGGATAGGAATAGACTTGAGGATAGAGAAACTAAACATTATGAAAAAGTTCATTTAAGAGCACATAAAAAAATGATTAGCGAATTAAATGAAAAGTATGGGACTATTTGGAAGATTAGTATTGTTTCAAGAGATACGTCCAGCTAATAATAATTAGTAAAAAATTTAAATTTGTGGGCCAGCGGAAGCCTCCACGGTATGCATAGCCAATCTGGCTTTATAAATTAAATGGCACGGCTCAAGTGTTTAAAAGATTATATCAGATTGTCAGAAATAAGAATGTCTTCAAGTCTCTTTGAAGGCATTCTATTTTTTGTGGAGATAACTGTCTGCAACTTGGATAAAATGGCTGAGATCATTGTTATTTTAGCAAGCCTCTGAACTTGCACGTAATATTCCTGATGTTCCACACTCTTTTTAAAAATAACCCCCGTGAACAAAATGAACAAAATGTTAACTAAGTTTTTAATGCTGTTTAAATGAATAATCTATCCTATTTTCAAAAACTTTGTAAAATTAAGAAAACGCTTACAAGGGGGAGTTACAAATGTTTTCGATGAAAAAGATTTCTGCAGTTTTATGTGCGGGTGCAATGGCGGTTAGCCTGGGTGCCTGCAGCAGTGATGCTCCTGCATCGTCTGCTAAAAAAGAAGGTTCAGGTTATCCTGCCAAAGCTATTACCGTGGTGGCGCCATCTGGAGCTGGCGGCGGATGGGATTTAACCGCACGTTCATTGACGAAGGTTCTGAGTGAAACAAAGATTGTTAAGCAGCCTATGACAGTTGAGAACAAGCCGGGTGGCGGCGGTGCTGTGTTTATGGCGGAATATGCTACGGCACAGGCAGAAAATAATGAAATGCTTTTTGTTAATTCACCTCCAATTATCATCAACAATCTGAAAAAAGAAGGAAACAGTCCATATGGGGTTAAAAATACAACTCCTCTGGCTCAGTTGACAAAGGATTATGGTGCCATTGTTGTAAAAGAGGACTCTAAATTTAAAGACCTGAAATCTGTTCTGGAAGAAGTAAAGAAGGATCCTAGTAAACTTACATTTGCCGGCGGTTCTGCGCCTGGTTCCATGGACCATCTGATTTCGATCCTGCCAGCTTATGAATATGGCGTTGATCCAACAAAAGTGAAATATGTTTCTTATGATGGCGGCGGAGAAGCGATTACTGCACTGCTTGGCGGGAACGCTGATGTCATTGGCACTGACGCTTCCAGTGTTAAGGAATTCTTGAAGGCTGGCAAGGTAAGAGTACTGGCGGTAACTTCTGCGGAACGTTTAGCAGGCGACTTCAAGGACGTTCCAACTGCAAAAGAACAGGGAGTAGATGCCGAATTTACGATTTGGCGCGGTGTGTTTGGACCTGAAAAAATGTCTGAAGATGCAAAAGCATATTGGGAAAAATCACTTGAAAAGCTCGCGAATTCCCCAGAGTGGAAGAAAGAAGTAGAGACACAGGGCTGGGATCTTGATTATAAGAATGGCGAAGATTTCAAAAAATTCCTTGAAGAGCAGGAAGGGCAGGTTCAGCAATTATTAGAAGCCCTGGGCATGGAGAAGTAATTAAAGGGGGGAGGGTTTTTCTTCCTTCCCCGATTCTTGAAAGGAGTAAGCGATGAGTATTCAATTCGATCGGATTGCCTCGATACTATTTTTAGCTACAGGAGTTCTTTTCATTGTTGGGAGCAGACAGCTTGCGACTTCTTCTTATGGCAGCTCCGTTGGTCCTGATATTTTTCCTTTATTACTTGGTATCATTCTTGTTCTGTTAAGCATTCGTTTGTTTTATGAAACCATGGCTGCAAAAGCCCAGCATAGTTCAAAAGAAAAATTACTGTATAAACCTTTCCTCATCATTTTTTTCGCTACATTGGTTTATATTTTGACATTGGAAACAATCGGGTATGTCATCACAACGTTTTTATTTTTATTTGTTTGTTTTCAAACGATGGAACGCTCTAAAGTGATTACTTCCCTTATCATATCTTCTTGTTTTTCCGGACTTGTTTATTTTATGTATGTAGAAGTATTAAAAGGGACGCTGCCAGGATGGCCAATTTGGCTTTCATAATTTTTGGTGTTGCTTTTTCGAAAGGTGGTTGTAGAAAATGGGTACACTCGAGTATTTATTTCAAGGCTTTGAAACAGCCTTCATTTGGTATAACCTCATATTTGCCTTCGTTGGAGTCTTGATTGGGACCGCCGTTGGCGTGCTCCCGGGGATTGGGCCGATGAGCGGAGTGGCGCTGCTGATTCCTGTTACTGCATCCGTCACTGGCTGGCTGCCGCCGGAATCCGCGGCAACAAGTGCCATCATTTTACTTGCAGGAGTTTATTATGGAGCCATGTATGGTGGTTCCACCACCTCGATTCTATTGAACACCCCGGGAGAATCCTCTTCGGTGGTCACAACGCTTGACGGTTACCAGATGGCCAAGAAAGGGAGAGCAGGAAGCGCTTTATCGATTGCGGCTATCGGGTCATTTGTCGCCGGGATCGTTACGCTTTTCGCCCTTATAGCACTGGCAAAGCCTTTATCGTCCGTTGCGCTGAAATTTGGTCCGGCAGAATATTTTTCATTGATGCTTTTAGGACTTGGAGCTGTCAGCGGCCTGGCCGGGAAATCAGTGACAAAGGCCTTGATCATGACCGTTACCGGATTATTGCTGGGGACGATTGGTATTGATAGTGTTTCGGGTATTGCGAGATTTACTTTTAATGTCCCGTGGCTTTATCAGGGGATTGAGTTCCTGACAATCGCCGTTGGATTGTTCGCGCTTGGAGAGGTTTTTAAGACAATCTTGGAAAAAGATGAAGAAGAGGGAGAAATCGCTAAGATTAATAATTTGCTGCCCTCAAAGGCTGAGTTGAAGGAATCAGCTGCACCGATTGCGCGCGGTTCTCTATTAGGCTTTTTTGTCGGGATCTTGCCAGGGGCAGGGGCAACTCTTGCATCCTTCTTTTCTTATATTTTAGAAAAAAAAATCTCGAAAAATCCTTCGAAATTCGGGACAGGCACCATTGCAGGGGTGGCAGCACCGGAATCTGCGAATAATGCCGCGTCCGGCGGTGCGCTGATTCCATTATTAACATTAGGTATTCCTGGATCAGGGACCACCGCTATTTTAATGGGAGCCTTGATGATGTATAACGTCCAGCCAGGTCCGTTATTATTCGAAGACCACCCACAGGTAGCATGGGGATTGATCGCCAGTATGTTTATTGGCAATGTCATGCTGTTGATCTTGAATCTTCCGCTGGTAAAAGTGTTTGCCAAGATTATTCAAACACCTAAACAATTCTTGATTCCTATCATTATTGCCATCTCGATTTTTGGTGTCTATGCTGTCCAGGTTTCAACAAATGATCTTTTGCTGTTACTGGCATGTGGAATTTTCGGCTATTTCCTCAGCAAAAATGATTATCCAATCGCTCCGCTTGTTCTCGGGCTGGTGCTAGGGCCGATGGTTGAGAATAACCTGCGGCGAGCATTGACGATTTCCAATGGGGATTTTAGTATTTTTGTATCACGCCCTATTTCTCTGGCGTTTCTCCTCATCACCCTGCTATGGCTTGTGATTCCGCTCTTGATGAAGAGGCGGGGTAAAGAAGTCATTATCAATGTAGAAGGTTGAATAATTAAAATAGTAAAAAAACTCCTTCATGTAAGGAGTTTTTTTACTATAATGAAGATAGAGGTGTTGGTGTGAAGTTACATTCGAAATTAATGCTCTTAATTGTTATCCTTATTGTCCTGCTTGGAGGAATTTTTGAAATCACCTTCAAAAATATTCTCGAGACGAACATGAAGAAGGAAATTGGCTCTAAAGCGCTGGCTGTGGCTGAATCAATTGCCAATATGCCAGAAATTGAAGAAGCTTTTTACGAGGATGATCCAGCGTCCATTATACAGCCGATCGCTGAAAGAATCCGGAAACAGGTTGGAGCGGAATTCATTGTCGTCGGCAACAGAAATGAAGTGCGTTATTCTCACCCCAATCCTGTTCGATTAGGACAAAAAATGGTCGGGGGAGATAATGGCCGTGTTTTTAACGGAGAATCTGTTATTTCCGAATCTGTTGGGACATTGGGCCCTTCTCTAAGGGGAAAAGCGCCTATCTTCAGCGAGGGAGAAGTTGTTGGCGTGGTGTCTGTAGGATATCTTCAGACCGATATAGAAAAGGAAATCTCAGCTATACAGAAAAAAATGTTCACTGCTACGTTTCTTATTTTAATAGGAGGTTTAATGGCGGCATTCCTGATCACGTTGAATATTAAAAAGGCGCTGTTTGGTCTTGAACCAAAAGAAATTGCCTGGATGTACCAGGAGAAACATGCCATATTAGAATCCATACATGAAGGAATCATTGCCATTGATACCGATGGTCGCATCACGGTCGTGAATGAAAACGCTCACAAAATATTGAGGGTGCCGAATGAGGTTCTCCTTCGCGGAAAAAGAATCGATGAGGTGTTGGAGAATACCCATCTTCTTTCAGTCGTTGCTACGGGACAAGCTGAATACGACCAGGAGATTATGATATTAGGAGAAGTCTATTTAGCGAATAGAATCCCTATTTTTAATAAGAAGGGTGATGTCATCGGCGCAGTCGCAAGCTTCAGGAGCAAGTCGGAGCTGGCGAAATTGCTGCAGGAACTATCCCATGTAAAAGCCTATGCGGAAGGGTTGCGCGCCCAAACCCATGAATATTCCAATCGGCTTTACACTCTTCTTGGCCTGATTCAGCTTGGATCATACAAGGAAGCCATTGACTTCATTTCTAAGGAGGTCGATGTAGCCCAGGGATTCATCCAATTTTTAATGAAGGAAGTGCCAGATCCAATCATTGCTGCCTTCGTCCTCGGAAAGTTCAGCCTGGCAAGCGAACTGAAGGTTGACTTTACAATCGACAGGGAGAGCAGCTTTAAAGATGTGCCAAATGAAATAGACAGAGATCACTTGGTGACCATTATCGGGAACCTGGTCAATAATGCCTTTGAAGCCGTCAGGGAGAACGGGAAAGCTGAAAAAAGAGTCATGCTGTTCCTGACCGATCTTGGCAAAGAGCTGATCATTGAAGTAGAAGATAACGGGCGAGGGATAGAAAGCGAAAACAACGAGCACATTTTTCAAGAAGGTTTTACAACGAAGAATAGGAATAGCAATTCAGGTATTGGTTTAAGCCTTGTGCAAAATGCGATTAATCAATTAGGTGGATCCATCACCTTTTCATCTAATCCGGAGGAAGGCACAATTTTCACTGTGGCGATACCAAAAAGCAGGGGGAAATGAACAATGGGGAAAAGGGACATTGAAGTTCTGATTGTCGAGGATGATTTAAGGATAGCCGAAATCCAAAAGCGGTTCATCGAACAAATCGAAGGATTTCAGGCTGTCGGAATTGCAGCCGGTTATGTAGACGCAATAACCTTAATCGATATTTTAAAGCCGGATTTGCTTTTGCTCGATGTTTATTTTCCGGATATGAACGGTCTCGAATTGTTAAAGGAACTCAAGCTGCAGTCAAAGCAAACTGATGTCATTATGATCACGGCAACGAGGGAAATCGAAAAAGTACAAGAAGCGATTAGTATCGGAGTTTTCGATTATATTATCAAGCCTTTAGTGTTTGAACGATTCAAGCAATCACTGCTGAGATATCAGGATTATCATGAAAAATTATCGCAATTAGGCAAAGCCAATCCTGTCGTGACACAGCAGCAGGTTGATAAACTCCTGCGAAAAGAAATGACTGAATTGGATAATGATAAATCTTACCTTCCAAAAGGGATTGACCCGCTGACGCTTGAAAAAGTAATGGAGGTCATTGGCAAGGGTGGAGCGGGACTTACGGCGGAAAGTGTCGCAAAAGAAATTGGCGTCAGCCGGACAACCGCAAGACGGTACCTTGAACATCTTGTATCCATAGAAAAGATAGAAGCTGATCTGACCTATGGCACCGTTGGGCGGCCGGAACGGGTTTATATGAGTATAGGGTAATGAAAACAAACGGGGACATGCGGATATACTGCATGTCCCAAACCATTTTATCCTTTTATTTGGTATAATAGTAAAAAATAACTAGATATATAGAAAAAGGGGTAACGAAAAAACATGGTATTGTTCTTTATCTTAATCTTTCTTGCTGATTTGTTATTAGGCTTCATGCAGGCGCCAGTATGGGCATTTATTTTGGTTAATCTCATTTTCCTCTTACTCTTTATGCTCAAAAGTTTTTATCCGGTTGTTTTTGAAAAGGATCCGGAAAAAATCATGAACTTTATGAAAAATTCCAAACATCCTCATTTCCAGTTCTTTTATTATTTTTTCAATGATCGGCTGGAAGAAGCAGAGAACAAGCTGAATCAAATCAAGTCTCCTTTTTACAGAAGACTTAATGAAGTGAATCTGCTTGTCAAAAGGAAGCAATTTAGTGAGGCAGAGGAGCTGGCGAGAGGATTAAAGGATAGCATGTATAAATGGTATTCCCTTGCTGGGATTGCGATGGAGCAGGGAGATCGTGAATCGTATCAAAAATATAAGGAAAAAGTCAGGAATCCTTTTTACCGAAGGCTATTGGAAATGGATGAAATGGTCCATGATGGGAAGAAGGAAGAGGTGCTCGCTGAACTGGATCATATGATTCCGAATTTGAGAGGGTCGAAGCTGCTCAGCGTTATTCAATATAAACAGGATATATCAAAAAGGCATGAGACTTAATTCTTTATGTAATCGTGGGACAGTTCTATAATGAACTGTCCTTTTTGATATTTTGCGAGATAACGAGAGCAGCCTGAAGGCATAGATTTGCGAAAAGCACATACAAAGAAAAGCTAAATCCATGATATGACTTTCAAAATTTTGACAATAACACCTGTTAATATTTATCCATAAAACCCCACTAAATTTAACAATGTAACTCCGCATATAGTTACAACCAGCCCTACTGTCATAGTTAAAGTGTAGGTTCTTAGTCTTTTAGTATCTATCCAGACTGTCATACCAATAATGACTGTAAATAGGACACCAAAAAACAATGCAGCAAAAGGATTGGTAGGTGTAATCCAATCATACCAACTAAGAAAGTCCATCATTCTCATCTCCATTTCACTAAAATCATCACTTGAAAACCAAATGAATTAATTCGAATTAATGCCTCGCTAGTTGAAAAATGTTCATAATAATATATTCTACAAAAAGTAATATTTTTCCTTTATTAGCCAACAATTTTGAAACCATTTAGAAATCCAATTTGTTAATTCTCATTTACTGTCTTTATACTGAATTTTTACAAAACTCAGGTTATACATTAATAATTTCCACTTAATCTATTACTAGATTCAAAATAATACATAGATGAGGAGAGATAAGGTATGACTGAACAAATGGCTACTAACGGTTTGAACCGAAGGGATTTCTTGAAAGCAGGAGGGATGAGTGCGCTTGCTCTTACTCTTGGTTCCACTGGAGTAATGGGACTGGGTTCAACAACATCTGCAGATTCTCCTGGAAATCCAACCAGCGGATTTGGCGGGTACGGAAATTTGGTTCCAGATCCTAATGGTATTCTCGATCTTCCAAAAGGCTTCCATTACAAAATCATCTCGAGAGAAGGCGACTTGATGACAGACGGAACCAAGATTCCTGGTGCTTTTGATGGAATGGCAGCTTTTGAAGGACCGAACAACACAACGATTCTTGTTCGAAATCATGAATTGTCATCCGGTCCGGCATTTGGAAGAAATCCTTATGATGCAAATGCTCAGGGTGGAACCACTGCTCTTGTTGTAGGGGCAAATCGTGAAGTGATCAAAGAATATGTGACATCTTCCGGAACCATCCGAAATTGCGCAGGTGGAGCAACACCTTGGGGAACTTGGTTAACTTGCGAAGAAAACCGTTCCGAGGGACATGGATATGTATTCGAAGTGGATCCGACTCAGCCTGAGAATGATATGTCCAAAACGCCAATCAAGGAAATGGGCCGTTTTGCACACGAAGCATGTGCCATTGACCCGGCGACAGGATATGTCTACTTGACCGAAGATGCAAGCCCAAGCTTCCTGTATCGTTTCATCCCAAATGACTTGAGCCAGAAGCCAGGTGCGCTTCAAAAGGGAGGCACGCTTTATGCAGCTGCGATTGAAGAGGTCACTGACCCATCTGCCAGCACATTCAAAACAGGACAAACTTTTAAAGTTGTTTGGAAAGAAGTAAATCCTCATTGGTGCCGTGAAGAAGCTGCTGCGCAAAACTGCATTGTGTTCTCAAGACTTGAGGGAGCCTTCTTCCAAGAGGGAGTCTTCTGGTTCGATGATACATCTGCCGGTGAAAAAAAGCTTGGCCGAGTTTATCGATATGTTCCACATACGAATACATTGGAGCTATTCTATGAGGGGAATGATGCAAAGCAAATGGAATACCCGGACAATATTTGCTGTACCCCTTGGGGCGACCTCTGGTATGCAGAAGATGGTTCTGGCCAGGACCGTATAATGGGAATTACCCCAGAAGGCAAGGTTTATCCTTTTGCCGCCAACCGTTTAAGCGATTCTGAATTGGCTGGCCCAACCTTCTCGCCAGATGGGAATACCCTATTCGTCAATATTCAAAGCCCTGGCAAAACATTTGCCATTTGGGGACCATTCCAGCGCCGTAATTCTGCTCGCGCAAGGGAAATGTCATTTGCTGCACCTGCTAATCTTGCTCCTCAGGTTTCTGAAAAAGTGGCCAGGGCGGCCAAGGCGCAAGGTATGTCGATCCTGGAAGCAGCAGCATTTGAGCGTCATGGAGTAAAAATGATTTAAAACCTTTTGATAAAAAAGATGTAGGCTAAACACTTAGTATGGTTTACATCTTTTTTATCATTACAGCTATTCTTTGAAGAATGTTAAGGAATGGAGGTTATGTAAATGTTACAGAACATTGGGATTCCGGGTTTAATTCTAGTGCTTGTCATTGCTTTAATTATTTTTGGTCCATCCAAGCTCCCTGAAATAGGCCGTGCGTTTGGGTCTACCTTAAAAGAGTTTAAAAAATCAACGCGTGAATTGGTTTCGGATGACGAGCCGAAAAAAGACGAAAACAAAAGTAGTGTAACTCAATAAGAAATAGCAGAAGATGCGGGTACTGCCATACTTTCATCTTCTTTTTTTAGAGGTGATTTCATGGAAGAAAAACAGATGAATCTGGTGGACCACTTGAGTGAATTGCGAAAACGATTGATGATCATCGTTGGATGTTTTATGTTCATTGTCATGTTGGCTTTGATTTATGTAAAGGATATTTATCTTTGGTTAGTCCAGGATTTATCCATAAAATTAGCCGTTCTCGGTCCAAGTGATATTTTGTGGGTTTATTTGATGCTTGCAGCGGTGATTGCCTTAGCAGGTACGATTCCCATTGCAGCCCATCAGATTTGGCTCTTTGTAAGACCTGCTTTATCGGAAAAAGAGAAAAAAATAACATTAGCCTACATACCAGCCCTATTCTTGCTTTTTATAGCGGGCATTTGCTTTGGATATTTTGTCATTTTTCCGCTGGTGTTTCAATTCCTGGTGTCGCTATCCCAGGATATATTCATGGAATTTTTCACAACAGAGAAATACTTTCGTTTTTTAATTCATATGATCCTGCCTTTTGGTTTCTTATTTGAACTACCCGTCATCATTATGTTTTTGACAAGTCTGGGTGTGTTAAATCCATACCGTCTGCAAAAAGCCAGAAAGTATTCTTATTTTATGTTGATTGTAACAGCTGTTCTCATAACGCCCCCAGATCTTCTGTCAGATATATTAGTAATCATCCCGCTGCTATTTTTGTACGAATGCAGTGTTCTATTATCGAAGATGGTTTACCGTCGAAAACAGAGAACTGAGTTATCGGTGGCATAAACATTGCTATCTGACTGGAGAAGAGAACGGGACAGTCCCTTAAATGAGGCTGTCCCGCTTATAATCTAACTAAACTTTCCATGGCGATATCTCCAAATTTAAAACAAGAAAGTCAGAAAAAAAGATTTTGAGTTCTGATTTTCCACACTAAAGAAATTGAAGAAAATTCTATGTGCCCTTTTGGTAGTTTTCCGCTTGATTTGGTCTTATAGAAAAGTTCTATGTGCCCTTTTAAGAGTTTTCCGCGTGATTTGGTCCTATAGAAAAGTTCTATGTGCCCTTTTAGGAGTTTTCTGCGTGATTTGGTCCTATAGAAAAGTTCTATATGCCCTTTTAAGAGTTTTCCGCGTGATTTGGTCTTATAGAAAAGTTCTATGTGCCCTTTTAAGAGTTTTCCGCGTGATTTGGTCCTATAGAAAAGTTCTATGTGCCCTTTTAGGAGTTTTCCGCTTGGTTTGGTCTTATAGAAAAGTTCTATGTGCCCTTTTGAGAGTTTTCCGCTTGGTTTGGTCTTATAGAAAAGTTCTATATGCCCTTTTAGGAGTTTTCCGCGTGATTTGGTCTTATAGAAAAGTTCTATGTGCCCTTTTGAGAGTTTTCCGCGTGATTTGGTCCTATAGAAAAGTTCTATATGCCCTTTTGAGAGTTTTCCGCGTGATTTGGTCTTATAGAAAAGTTCTATGTGCCCTTTTGAGAGTTTTCCGCGTGATTTGGTCCTATAGAAAGGTTCTATATGCCCTTTTAAGAGTTTTCCGCGTGATTTGGTCTTATAGAAAAGTTCTATGTGCCCTTTTAGGAGTTTTCTGCTTGATTTGGTCCTATAGAAAAGTTCTATGTGCCCTTTTAAGAGTTTTCCGCGTGATTTGGTCTTATAGAAAAGTTCTATGTGCCCTTATTAAGGTTTCCCGCTCACTTTGTGTTTATAGGCCTGTTACATGCAGTGACGGAGTAAATGTTGAGGAACAATATGAAGTAATTCTCCCGCCATCTAATCAATCTATCTTAATATGCTTCAATCCTTCTCTCCTGCTTAGGTTCGAAAGAGAATATGTGCTGGTTATCTCGATGACTTTTTCAGGGTCTTGTTTAGCGTATTCATTGGATAGCTTTATTGCTTCATCGTCATTTCTGTGCAGCAAAGCCGCTTTATATAACGCTTCAACGTACTGTTCCAATTTTGCTCCGCCATTCCATATATTTTTAATATTATTGTATCGTTATTCCGAACGTGAAGCACCAACCTCCTTGTCGAAACTACTCATTAATAGGACGAGGAAAACGGGTCTGTATGTCCCATTCCCAGGTTAATAGTATAATGGATTAACAAGGTCTGTTCTCTATTGGACTACTAGATCCTTAAGGAGTTGGAGTGAACGATGGATGTAAAAGTAATCAGGTGGGGAATATTAGGAACAGGTGGAATCGCTAGTGCTTTTGCCAGGGATTTAGCATTTGCTAAAAATACTGAAAAGACGGCTGTTGGTTCACGTACCATTGAGAGTGCTGAAAAGTTTGCTGAGGAGCATGGTGTTTCCCGTGCTTATGGAAGCTACGAAGAACTAGTGCAAGATCCGGCTGTCGATGCCATTTATATTGCGACGCCACACACTTTTCATAAGGACAATGTATTGGCGTGCCTTCGTGCTGGCAAGGCAGTGCTCTGCGAGAAGCCTTTTACGATAAATAGCGGGGAACTGGAAGAAATCATCCAGTTTGCCAGGGATCAAAAGCTTTTCTTGATGGAGGCAATGTGGACCCGATTCCTGCCACCGATTGATAAAGTGAAAGAATGGATTGATAGAGGGGAAATTGGCGAGGTGCTGTTAGTAAAAGCGGATTTTGGTTTCCGTGCACCGTGGGAACCTGAGCGCAGATTGCTTAATCCGGCACTTGGAGGAGGAGCCTTGCTGGATGTAGGAATTTATCCTGTTACCTTTGCATCGATGATTTTTGGAACAAACCCAGAGAAGATTATGAGTTCGGCTCATATCGGCGAAACAGGTGTTGATGAACAGTTTTCCATCATCATGTCCTATCCTTCTGGAAAAACCGCGACCCTTAATGGTGCCTTTCGAGTTGATTTAACGAACGAAGCTTGCATTTATGGAAGTAAAGGATCTATTCGGATTCCTTCTTTCCACAGTGCAAAATCAGCCACCTTATATAAAAATGGTGAAGAAGCAGAGACATTTAAGGATGACAGACAATGTGCCGGTTACGCGTTTGAAATAGAAGAAGTAGGAAGATGCCTGAGTCAAGGGTTGATAGAAAGCCCTGTCGTTCCATTGGATGAATCTTTAAAAATCATGAAGCTGATGGATGAAATTCGCGGGCAGTGGGGATTGAAATACCCGTTTGAATAATGAAGAGACATGGGGACGGTTCTGTGAAGGAACTGTCCTTTTTATATTTCTATAAAATGCTCTCTGTTCTTTAGAATGATAGAATTCTTGTCAATGAATTATAGATTCCTATAATATGGAAATAGACTGATTTTAAATGAAGAGGGATGTTTGTGGGAAAAATAAAGAGAAGGCAGAAGCCGACCTTTAAGAAACACGGAAGCGAATACTTAAAAATGGCCTTTGGCGATGAGTATTATTTTAACGAAAAGACAGTGAACTTTTCTTTTGCCTGGAAACACCCAATTTTGACGTGTTTTATGGGAATCAAGTATATCTTTCCTAATTTTCATATGATGTCAACGGCTTCCTATATGAAGGCTTATGGATGGGGATTATACTGGTGGGTGCTGTATTTGCAAGTAGTGCTGCTGCTTATTTGTGGGGAAGTTATAAGGTATATTACTACAAAGAGCTTTTCTTTCATTGGGTGGGATGATGGTTTATTTTTTATATTTGGAAGTCCCATTTTATTAATGTTTAGCATGTTCTCAACTTGCAGATTCGTCATTTTCATTCTGGAATCAATCGGCTTATTCAAAAAGGACAGCAAGTTTTTATACGGTTTGAGTGCCCTGCTCTTTTTCGGGTTCATTCTTTCGATTGTAGCGGGTCAGATGACGGGGGATTTTAAGTATAACTGACAGACTAGGGAACTATTTAAGCAATCTTCATTGATGAGGTGAGTCTAATGATATTAGTTAGTTCGTGTTTAGCGGGGTTAGAGGTTAGATATAACGCTACTCATTCTTTAGATAATCAGATAAGTAAGCTGGTAGAACAGAAAAAGGCAATAGCTGTTTGCCCGGAATTACTTGGGGGTTTTTCTACGCCTCGGGAACCTGCTGAGATTATTGGTGGGGACGGAGAGGATGTCCTGGATGGCAATGCCAGAGTCATTGAGAAATCCGGCAGGGATGTAACGGATTTATACTTAAGGGGAGCTTATCATACTCTGGGAAAGGCTCAAGAATACCAGGCTGCGGTAGTAGTGCTAAAAGAGTATAGTCCTTCGTGTGGAAGTTCAATGATTTATAATGGGGAATTTAAGGGGAAGAAAATCCTGGGAAATGGTGTCACTGCCGCTTTACTTAAAAGGAATGGAATACGGGTCATCTCAGAGGAAGGAGTAAGTGATTTACTCCGGGAAAATCGTTATTGAATATCTGAGTAGCGGCGTAATCTGTGACTTCTTAGTAACATCTCCGTGTTTTTAAGGGTATGTCTGGAGATGCTAGTAATCAGATGAGGCAGGGAGGCGGTTGGAGTGAAGGTGTTGTCGGTGATTCAGCCCTGGGCGAGTCTGTTTGTCTTGCGCGAGGCTCAATATGAAACGAGGTCATGGAGTACGAAGTATCGCGGCCCTCTTGCGATTCATACCAGCAAAAAAGTCGATAAGGCGGTTTGCAGTCATGTTGCCATCAAGTCGCTGCTTTTAAAGCATGGGTATAAGACCGATGATCTTCCGACTGGCAAGATCATCGCTGTCTGCCAGCTTGAAAATTGTTTGAGAGTGGTGGAAAACAACGAGACATGGGCCGTACTGGAGGATGGAAGAATCGTATCAGGCAATGACTTTTTCCTTGGTGATTATAAAGTCGGAGGATATGTCTGGGAAGTCAGGGATATGAAGATGCTGGACAGCTTCATTC